>QNYN01000047.1 GCA_003973585.1 Fusobacteriota bacterium
GAAATAGAGGGAATGCAACATAATATTCCACTATTTTTATACACTCCTGATGGATCTCTTAAGCCTCAAAGAATAGATGATGTAGGAGCACAAGTTGATATATTACCAACTATAATGGGTTATTTAGGAGGTAGTTATAAAAATGCTTCTTGGGGTAAAGACCTTTTAAATGCTAAAGATGGAGAAAGAATGGCTTATACAAAATCTCCTAAAGAATTTGAAAAAGCAGTAATCATGTATAAGAATTATTATTATGAAAAAAATGGAAATAAATTTACTCTAAAAGATAGAAAAACATTAGAACCAATAGATCCAAAAGGAAAAGAAAAAGATATAGAAAAGATGGAAGATTTTATAAAATTACATTTACAGTTATCTGAAACAATGATAAGAAAAAGAACTTTTGCAGATGTAGATGATGATATTTCTTTAAAAGATAAAAAATAGGTTAACTAAAAAAGGTTTCAAGAACATAATTTCTTGAAACCTTTTTAAATTGAATTATTTTCTAAAAAAAAACTTATTTTACAGCATTTGCACCTTTAGTTAAAGCCTCTTTATTCATAGGAACAAATTTAGCCTTATTTTCTCCAAATACTTTTACAAAAGCTTGTAAAACGCTATCTTGCTTAACAGTTTTAGTTAGTTCTAAGAAAGCTCCTAACATAACCATATTTGCTGCTTTAACAGTTCCACATTCTTCAGCAAGAGCATTTGCATCGATATAATATGCATCTACATCTGTTCTAGTAGTTTTATCCTTGATTAAAGATGAGTTGATAAGTATTTTCCCCCCAGAAATCACATCAACTTCAAATTTATCTAAAGAAGGTTTATTCATAGCTATTAGACAAGTAGCGTCTCCTACAACTACAGGTGATCCTATAAGACCATCTGAAACTATAACACCACAGTTAGCAGTTCCCCCTCTCATTTCAGGACCATAAGATGGTAACCATGAAACTTGCTTTTCTTCTATCATACCTGCATAAGCTAGTAGTTGACCTAAAGACATAACACCTTGTCCACCAAATCCAGCTGCAATTACTTTTTCAGTTTTCATTATTTATCCCCTCCTTCAGGAGTTCTAAGATTACCTAATGGATAATAAGGAACCATATTATCTTCGACCCATTTTACTGCATCAACAGGAGTCATTCCCCAGTTTGTAGGGCAAGTAGATAAAACTTCTACAATACCGAATCCTTCTCCAGACATTTGTACTTCAAATGCTTTTTTTATAGCAGCTTTAGTTTTTCTAACACCAGCTGGATTATGAACAGTACATCTTTCAACAAATTTTGCACCATCTAATGTAGCTAACATTTCAGACATTTTGATAGGCATTCCAACTTTTTTAGGATCTCTTCCTAATGGAGCTGTTGTAGCTTTTTGACCTGCTAATGTAGTAGGAGCCATTTGTCCACCAGTCATTCCGTATATTGCGTTATTAACAAATATAGTAGTAAATTTTTCTCCTCTAGCAGCAGCATGAACAATTTCAGCAGCTCCAATAGAAGCTAAATCTCCATCACCTTGATAAGTAAATACTACTTTATCTGGGTGAACTCTTTTGATTCCAGTAGCTACAGCAGGAGCTCTTCCATGAGCAGCTTGATGGAAATCACAATTAAAATATTTATAAGCTAGTACAGAACATCCTACTGGTGCTACACCGATAGTTTCTCCTAATACTCCTAATTCTTCTAAAACTTCTCCAACTAATCTGTGGATAATTCCATGGGTACACCCAGGACAATAGTGAGTTTTAACATCTAATAATCCTTTAGTTTCTTTAAAAACAACTGCCATTATTTAGCACCTCCAACAATTTTCATAACTGCCTTTACAACACCTTCAGGAGTTGGGATTATCCCACCAGTTCTACCAAAGAATTCTGTAGGTAATTTACCATTTAAAGCTAATCTAACATCTTCAATCATTTGTCCTCTACTCATTTCAACTGTTAATACAGTGTGTGTAGTAGAATCAATATGATCAAAAGCAGCATCAGGGAATGGCCATAAAGTAATAGGTCTAATTAATCCTACTTTTATTCCATCTGCTTCTAATATATCAATAGCATTTTTTACAATTCTTGCTGTAGTACCATAAGCTGCAATAACAACTTCAGCACCTTCTAATCTATATTCTTCCCATCTACATTCATTTTTAGCAATTTCATTATATTTTTTCTCTAACATAATTGTATGATCTTCTAAATCTTGAGCTTCTAAGAATAATGAGTTAATAATGTTAGGTTTTCTTTCGTCAGAAGTTCCCATTTTAGTCCCATCTGTAGCCCAAGTTTTAGTTTTTAAATCTCTATGAGGTACATCTCTAAATTCTACAGGTTCCATCATTTGTCCAACCATTCCATCAGCAATAACCATTACAGGAGTTCTATATTGGTCTGCTACATCAAATGCTTCTTGAATAAGATCAACTGTTTCTTGGATAGATGCAGGAGCATATACTGGCATAAAGTAATCTCCATTTCCTCCACCTTTAACTGACATAAAGTAGTCAGATTGTGCAGGTTGAATACCTCCTAAACCAGGACCTCCTCTCATCATATTTACGATTACTGCAGGTAGTTCAGCACCTACTAAGTAAGAGATTCCTTCTTGTTTAAGAGCCATACCTGGCGAAGAAGATGAAGTCATTACTCTAGCTCCACATCCAGCAGCTCCATAAACCATATTTATTGCAGCAACTTCAGATTCAGCTTGAACAAATTCTCCTCCTACTTCAGGAAGTTTTTTTGCCATATATTCAGGTATTTCATTTTGTGGTGTAATAGGATAACCGAAGAAATATTTACAACCAGCTTTAATAGCTGCTGCTCCAACGGCTTCATTACCTTTCATAAGTACTTTAGACATTATTAAGTCCTCCTTTAATTAATTTCTTTCAACTGTGATAACATAGTCTGGACACATAAGTCCACATTGAGCACATCCGATACATTTTTCTTTATTAGCGTCACTTATATGAGCTGGATTATATCCTTTTGAATTAGTAGAAGTTCTATCTAATTCAATTATTTTTACTGGACATACAGATACACATAGTTGACATCCTTTACAATTTTCTGCTTTAAAAGTAACTACTCCTTTAGCCATTTGAAACCTCCTAAAATTATTTACTATTTTTAATTTATTCTTTATCTTTAAATGATAATAATATTATTTATATTATTTATATTATTTATATTATTTATATTATTTATATTATTTGATCAATGGTGCTAACTCATCCAACTATCTCTCATAACAAGGGAAGCTATGATACATATATCTTTTAAATCTTGAGGAAGTTTTTTTGCTACTTCTTCAATACAAGAAATATATTTAATTGGGATATTTAACTCTTTTGAAACTTCAGTTGTAATTTTTTGTCCCATAAGAACATCTTCTAAAGTTGTATGTTTCATCATGTGGGTGTTATTAATTAAACCAGTAACTTTTAGCCCTGTAGTATTTTCTATATCTTTTATATAAGATATAGCTCCCTTTGCATCTTGTGTTTCAGGTCTATAGGCATTTAAAACAAAAAACAAATCATAACCTGTATCTATTAAATTTTCTTTATACCTTCCCAAAGCACGAGCTCCTATACTATCTCCCCCAACATCTAATATAAGGTTATATTTATCATCAAGAATTAATGTTTCTACCTCACCACTAACTGCTGGGATATCAAGAGCTGTTCCTTCAATACTACTATAGATAACTTTGAGTCCTTTTTCTCTAAGTAATTCTGCTTTTTCTCTACTTCTAAAATAAGGATTGACAATATCCATATCAGCAATAGCTACATATTTTTCAAACTTTTTTAAAGCTAATGAATAATTTACAGAAAATTCGGTTTTTCCACTTCCGTAGTGACCACAAATAATTCTAATCCTTTTATCTTCAAGCATTTTAAACTCCTAAATTATATATTTTTAGATACATATTGATTATACTTTGAAATATTCTAACAAGTCAACAAAAAAATGAATTTTAAGGAAAAATTAGTGTTAAAAAAAGATGAAATGTATTAATAAAAAACAATTAGAGTTATTTTAAGTTGATGAAATTTTATTTTTAATTTTTTATTATTGACAAAAAATTAAAAAATTGTATACTCTTATTATCTAAAATAAATAAAACATGGAGGAAAAATTATGGCAAAAAGATATATTCACACAGAAAATGCACCAGCAGCACTAGGACCTTATTCACAAGCAGTAGAAGTTAACGGAACTTTATATGTTTCAGGACAAATACCTTTTATTCCTGCAACTATGACTTTAGTATCAGAAGATGTACAAGAACAAACTAAACAATCTTTAGAAAATGTAAAAGCTATCTTAACAGAAGCAGGATATTCTTTAGACGATGTTGTAAAAGCAGGAGTTTTTATTAAAGATATGAATGACTTTGGGAAAATAAATGAAGTTTATGAGGAGTATTTTGGTGCTTCTAAACCAGCAAGAGCATGTGTAGAAGTAGCAAGATTACCTAAAGATGTATTAGTAGAAATAGAAGTAATAGCTGTAAAATAATTTTTTTAAAAGAGGAAGTCATTCCTCTTTTTTTAGGTGAAATCAAAAAATATAGACAAAAATAGTACCAATTATTGACAAAAGGAACTAAAAGTGGTTAAATTAATAATAGCTAAAGAAAAAATTAAAATTATTAGGGGAGGAAAGTTATGAAAAAAACATTAATATTAGGCTCACTTGCTGCTATGTTGTTAGTAGGATGTGGGGGATCAGACAAAGAAACAGCAGGAGATGGTGGCCAAAAAGAAACAACATTTGTAATGGGATCAGCAAACTTTAATGGAGATTTTTATCCTGGATGGACAAATTCAGCATATGATGCAAATATCAGAAGATTAGTATGGGGTGGTGGATTATTAGCACCTACAGATGAAGGGAAATTTGTTTTAAACTCATTTGTTGAAAGTAGAACATTAACAAAATCAGATCCATCAAAATCAGTTGATGATATTTGGACATTTAAACTTAAGGATGGAATGAAATTTTCAAATGGGGATCCATTAACAGTAAAAGATGTAAAGTTTACTTATGATTTCTTTTTAGATAAAGATGCATTAAAAGCAACTGGAACAACAACAGATCTTGATGAATATATAGAAAAAATAGAAGTAGATGAAGCTAATAATACAATTTCATTCTTCTTAAAGAAAATACCTTATACAATAGAGTCATCGGTATTTACATACTTTATCTTTGATTCAAGTGATATAGCACCAAAAGCTGAAACAGCAGGTGTAACACCTCAACAATATATAAAAGGAAATATGTCTACTCCAATTGGATATGGACCATATAAAATCGATCAATATGTTGAATCACAATATGTAAGATTATCTATAAATGACAATTACCAAGGAAATTTTGAAGGGAAAAAACCTAGTATAACTCACTTAATCGTTCAAAATGTACCTGATGCAACTCAAATAACACAATTAATTAGTGGAGAAATCGATGGTTTAACAGGATTAGTATCTGAAGATGATATTGATGCAGTTAGAAATGATAAAAATATCTCAACTAATAACTATTATAGACATGGTGGAGGACAAATTACTTTCCATACTGACTTTGGTCCAGCTCAATTACCAGAAGTTAGAAAAGCATTTGCTTATGAATTTAATAGAATCAAATTTAGAGATCTTTTCTTAGGAAAATATGGAATTGCTTCAAATGCACCATATTCTAGAAATATGTGGATGATGTATGATGAAGGAGAAGAGTTAGGAACAGAAGGTAAATTCGAAAAATCATTAATAAGTTATGATATTTTAGATAAAGACGGAAAATGGGATGAAGCTGCAAACGTAGCAGAAGCAAAAAGATTATTAGATCAAGCAGCAGCTAAAACAGATGGTCTTTATGCTAAATTAACTAAAAAAGGAGATAAGTATTTCTGGGATGGAAAAGAATTAGCTATTAACTTAGCAATTACATCAGCTTGGACAGATGCTATCAATCTTACACTTACAAAAGAAGTTCAAGATAAATTTGGAATTGCAGTAAATGTAGACTCTATGGACTGGTCTATCATGGCAAATAACTTATATGGAAATTCTCCTGCAAGTGAAAGAAAATATCATGCATTTACAGGTGGAACATCATATGGATTACAATATGATCCATATGGAAGTTGGTCTAAAACTCAAATCTTACCATTTGGACAAGGGTCATCTAGTAATACTGCAAGATATGTAGGAGATGAAGAATTATTAGAAAAAATTAGATGGGCTGATTCTACAACTGAAGAAGGAAGAGAACAATATAAGAACGACTGGAGAAAATGGATAAGAGAGGTAAACCAAGAGTTACCATTATTACCATTATATTCTAACAACTATTATGATGCTTATACAGATAAAGTAGTTAATTTTAAAACAAACGCTTTATGGTCATGGCCTTATGCAATTGTAGAAGCAGAATACAAATAAAAAGTAAGTACTGAATATAAGCAGGGATTATCTCTGCTTATATTTAAATTAGGAGGCTAATGTGGGAATGAAAAATAAAAAAGAAGATAAAAAGTTTTTTGTAAATGTACTATTACCCTATTTAAAATACATAGGTAATAGACTATTACATTTATTACCAGTAGTAATAATAATTTCGATAGTAATTTTTACACTGATAAACTTAATGCCAGGAGATCCTGTACTTGCTATGATAAATCCAGAAACAACTGCTAATATGAGTGAAGAGCAAAGACAAGGGTACATTGAGGCTATGAGAAAAATATTAGGTTATGATAAAAGTGTATTTGTCAGATATTTTATATGGTGGAAAGATATATTAACTGGAAATTTTGGATATTCAGTAGCACTTAATAAACCTGTAAATGAATTTATTGGAACTTATATAATGAATTCTTTTAAAGTTAATATATTTGGATTTGTGTTAGCATTTTTAATTGCTATACCAATTGGAATAAAGTCAGCAGTAAAAAAGAATTCAAGATATGATAAAGTTGTAACAGTAATGTCAATGATTGGAATATCTATTCCTTCTTTCTTTTTGGCTTTATTATTAGTTTTATTCTTTTCAGCAATATTAAAAGTACTTCCATTTTCTGGGATGACAGATCCAAGAGGTGTAAGACCAGATTATTTATATTATATTTTACCAATTTCTGTTATAGTTTTATCTTCATTAGCAAGTTTAATAAGATATATTAGAAATGCTATGATAGAAGTATTAAAAGCTGACTATATCAGAACTTCTAGAGCTAAAGGGTTATCAGAAAAAGTAGTTATTTATAGACATGCATTTAAGAATGCGTTAATTCCTGTAATTACAATTATAGGTTTTTGGATTCCAGGATTATTTGGTGGATCTATCATTGTAGAAAAAATATTTGCTTGGCCTGGAATGGGACTTTTAATGAACCAAGCTTATGCATTTAAGGATAGAGGGGTATTATCAACAGTATTATTATTCTTTGCAGTACTTACATTGTTTGCAAACTTATTTGTCGATGTAGGATATGCCTTAGTAGATCCTCGAATCAAAGCAAGGAGGATAAAATAATGAGTAAAGATAAATTAAATAAAGAACACGAAAGAATAGTATCTCCTACTATGCAAATAGTAGATAAGTTTAAACATAATAAATTAGCTATGATTGGATTAATTACCTTTGTATTGTTATTAATAGTAATAATTGGAGCAAAATTATATATTCAATTTACTAATTATAATTTAGCAAATGTTGATATTTCTAAAAAATATATGAAACCAAGTATGCAACATATTTTTGGAACAGATGCTCAAGGAAGAGATCTTTTCATAAGGGTATTAGCAGGAGGATGGATTTCAATTCAAGTTGGAATTTTATCTACATTTTTATCTGTTGTTTTAGGAGTATCTATAGGAGCAATAGCAGGTTTTTTTGGTGGAAAAGTAGATACATTAATAATGAGAGGAACAGAAATTGTTTCATCATTTCCATTTTTAGCAATAGCTATGACAATATCAGCTATATTTATGGATTTAGATGTACAACTGCGACTTTACCTTATAATCTTTATTTTAGGATTCCTAAGATGGACAGGTTTAGCAAGAATGGTTAGAGGACAAATATTATCATTAAGAGAACAAGAATTTATAGTTGCAACGAAAGCATTAGGAATTAGTAACTATAATCAAATAACAAAACATTTAATACCAAATGTTTTATCTTATGTTGTAGTAAGTGGAACACTAACATTTGCAGGAGCAATCTTAACTGAATCATCATTATCATATTTAGGACTTTCAGTTACAGAGCCTACTCCTACATGGGGAAGATTAATAAGTTTATCAGCTAAAAACACAATAGTTATGACTAATTATTGGTGGACATGGATCTTTCCAGGGTTAGCGTTATTTATTCTTATTATGAGTATCAATGTAATCGGAGAAGGATTAAGAGACGCAGTAGATCCAAAATCTCAATATATGACAAAAGAGCAAAGAATAAGACTTAAAGAAAAAAGAATAAGAGAAAAAGAAAGAGCAAAAAGAAGAAAATTAACAAAGGCGGCGATGTAGATGGAAGCAAATAAAAATTTACTAGAAATAAAAAATCTACATACTTATTTCTTTACAAATAAAGGAACAATAAAAGCTGTAAATGGTGTAGATATGGAAATCCAAAGAGGAAAGACTCTAGGAGTAGTAGGAGAATCAGGATCAGGAAAATCAATAACATCATTTAGTATTTTAAGACTTATAGAAGATCCAGGAGATATTATTGATGGAAATATCTTTTTTGAAGGAGA
>QNYN01000072.1 GCA_003973585.1 Fusobacteriota bacterium
AGTGTTTAAGGGAGTAGAATATGCAATAAAAGCAGGAAGAATAGGAAAATCTATGCCAGCAGTTTACAATGCTGCCAATGAAATAGCTGTAGAAGAATTTATAAATGGGAATATTAAGTTTTTGGAAATATATGAAGTTATAAAGAAAACTATGGATAATCATAAAGTTCATGAAGTATTAACTTTAGAAGAAGTAATAAAAGCCGATACATGGGCAAGGGAAGAAGCTAAAAGGATAATCAAGAAGAAATAAATTATTCTGATGAAGATAAAAAAAGAGGGAGAGTTAAAAATGGGGAAATTAATAGTAATAGAAGGTACTGATTCTAGTGGTAAACAAACACAGACAGAACTCCTTTATGAAAAATACAAAAAAATGGGAAAAAAAGTAATGAAAATTACATTTCCAAATTATGATAGTCTATCATCAGCACCAGTAAAAATGTATTTAAATGGTGAATTTGGGGGATTAGAAGAAGCAAATATATATGCAGTATCTTCTATGTATGCAGTAGATAGATATGCTTCATTTAAAACTATATGGGAAAAATTTTATAATGAAGGTGGAATCATTATTTCAGATAGATATACAACTTCTAATATGGTTCATCAAGCTTCAAAAATGGAAGATGAACAAGAAAAAGATAGATATTTAGAGTGGTTAGTTGATTTAGAATATGAAAAAATGAGAATACCAAAACCAAATGTAGTGATATTTTTAAATATGCCAACAGATGTAGCTTATAAATTAATGGAAGATAGAAAAAATAAAATAACAGGAGAAGAGAAAAAAGATATCCACGAAAATAACCGTGAATATATGAAAAAATCTCATGATAATGCCTGTTATGTAGCCAATAAATATGAGTGGAAAGAAGTAATGTGTACAAAAGAGGATACTTTAAAAACTATAGATGAAATAGGTGAAGAAGTATTTAGAATATGTGAGGAGATAGTATAAATGAATATAATAATAACACTATTAATTTTAGGAATAATTATAATGGTTCATGAGTTAGGACACTTTTTAACAGCTAAATATTTTAAAATGCCTGTAGAAGAGTTTTCTTTAGGAATGGGGCCTATTTTATTTTCTCATGAAGGTGAAAATACTAAATATTCTATAAGAGCAATTCCTGTAGGAGGATTTGTAAATATTCAAGGAATGGAAGTAGATTCAGTTGTAAAAGATGGATTTAATACAAAAACTCCCTTTCAAAGGTTTGTAGTATTAGTTGCTGGTGTAGTTATGAATTTTTTATTAGCTTATATTATTATATTTGGAAGTTTGATATATAGTGGAAAAGCTATTCAAAATGATAATCCAGTTATAGGAAATGTAATAGAATCTTCTAAATCTTTTGGTGATCTAATGGCAGGAGATGAAATACTAGAAATAGATGGACATCAAATAGAGAAATGGGAAGATATAAGTCGTGTAAATGATGAAATAGACAGTACTAGTATGAAATTTCTATTAAAAAGAAATGGAAAAGAGATAGAAAAAAATATAGAATTAACATATGATGAAGGCCGTAAAGATTATTATATAGGAATTTTACCTGAATATACTATAGAAAAATATGGATTTTTAGATGCAGTATCTGAATCATGGAAAGCTTATAAAAATTTATTTAAAATGATATTAACTGGGTTTAAACAACTAATAACAGGGGAAGTTAGTGCAAAAGAAATTTCTGGACCTGTAGGAATGGTAAAAATAGTAGGAGATGCTAGTCAAGGTGGAATGGGAATACTATTTTGGTTAACAGCATTACTTTCAATAAATATTGGATTTTTTAATTTATTACCTTTTCCAGCATTAGATGGTGGAAGGATTATATTTGTGATTTTAGAAGTACTTGGAGTTAAGATAAATAAAAAATTCGAGGAAAGATTTCATCAAGTAGGAATGATAATATTGTTTGGGCTTATAATTTTGATAACTTTCAATGATATATTAAATATATTTATAAAATAAAAGAAGGTAGGTGTGATAAAAAGAATCACATCTACCTTTTAATTTTAAACTATGGTGACCCTGACGCGATTCGAACGCATGGCCTACTCCTTAGGAGGGAGTTGCTCTATCCATCTGAGCTACAGAGTCATCAAGTAGATTATATAATATTTTACTAAAAAAAGAAATATTAATTTTTTTTAATTTTTAAATTGAAAACTACATACTTTTGTGTTATAATCCGATATAAAGTTTCTTATAAGAACAAAAAATAAAAATAAAGAGGTGAAAAAATGATAACAAATGTATTTAGTTATTTTTCATTGTTGATGTTGTTTATAACAGGAGTATTGTATTGTGAAAAAACATTAAAATTAAAATTATTTAAAGTAATTCCTGGTTTAACATTTATTTATTTTGGTGGAATGATTGGGGCAACAATGCATATTTGGCAATTAACTCCAGAATTGTCAAACTTCATAGGTCAATTAAAGAATTATTTATTACCAATGATGTTATTTTTATTACTACTAAAAAACGATATTAGAGATGTATTTAAATTAGGACCTAAATTAGTAGGATCATTTTTAGCAGTAACAGCAAGTATAATAATTGGATTTATAATTGTATTTATAGCATTAAAATCAAAACTTGATGTAGATGCATGGCAAACATTTTCAATCTTATCTTCTTCATGGGTTGGAGGATCAACAAATATGGCTGCAACTCAAGCAGGATTAGGAGTAAAAGATGGATCTCAAGCATTAACATATGCATTTTTAATGGATAATATCTGTGCTTCATTTTGGTTAGTATTACTTATTTCATTAGCTCCAATGAGAGAAAAGTTCAATAAATTCTCAGGTGCAAACAGTGAAGAAGTAGATAAAATAATAAGACATATTCATACTACAGCAGCTAAAAATGAAGATAAAAGAGATTATGAATTTATGGATTTTATGTTAACATTAGGACTAGGTCTTGGAGTAGCAGGAATAGTATTAGTTCTTGGAAAACAAGTAATTAATCCAGGTGGATTAACAGATGCTGATTTCTTATCTGGTCTTAGATCATTCTTTGCTGGATCTGGATGGGTAGTAATTTTAGCAACAATCTTTGGAATTATAGGAAGTACTACTCCATTAAAGAAAATAAAAGGAACAGATCATGTAGGTAGTGTACTTTTATATGTGGTAGTAGGATTAATAGCAACAGCAACAGATTTTTCTACAATTGATATGGGACAAGCTGCTATCTATATAGTGGCAGGAGTATTAGTATTACTATTCCATTTAGTAGTATTATTAATAATGGCAAAAATATTTAAATTAGATCTTTATATTTGTGGAATAGCTTCTCAAGCAAATATAGGAGGATCTGTATCAGCTCCAATTTTAGCAGGAACATATGATGAAGCATTAATCCCAGCAGGACTCATGATGGGGATATTTGGGTCTGCCATTGGAACAGTTACTGCTTTGATGTTAGCTAAGTTATTGATGACCTTATAAATTAAGTTAATAAAAATAGGAGAGTCCAAGGGATTCTCCTATTTTATTATAGTTTATACAATTTTTATATTAAATTCTTTGAGCAAACCAACTAAACCAGAGGTAGAGAATTTTCCTCCCTTGATAGAATTCGTTAATGGATTTATCCTGTAGTTAATAGCATCTTTAAAATTAGAATTTTCTAAATTGCAATTTTCAAAAGTTGTACCTAATAAATTTGTATTTGAAAAATCACTTTTATTTAAATTAGTTTCTAAAAAGATACACTCTTTTAAAATAGAAGAAGTAAATTTAGTTTTTGTTAAATTAAGTTTGGCAAAATCACAATATTTTAAATATGAATCTTCAAATTCTATTTCTATGACAAAGGTATTGATATTACTAAAATTTAAACTTATAAGCTCTGATTTTATAAATTTAACTTCTACAAATTTTGAATCTGTTAAATCTACAGAAGTCAGATGACAAGAATCAAAGATACAATTTTCAAATGAAGTATTACTAAAATTACTAGAATTAAAAGAAATATTCTTAAAATTACAATTAAAAAATTCGCTATTTTCAAAAGTTAAGAGATCAAAATCTTCTTTAGAAAAAATCATATCTTCATAATACATATACCACATCCTATGTTTTAAGTTGATTTATTATACCATCTTTCACTAGAAGTATACTAGGGTGATAATAATTTTATAAATAAATTACTAAAAAATGGACTTTTAGCATAAAAAATAACTTGTTGACTAAAGTTGTAAATGAGGGTAGTATTTTATATTCAATAGTATTAAAAAAACTATCAAAAATAAGGAGGCAATTAAATGAACGAAGAGAAGAAAAAGTTTAAACCATTTGTATCAATGGATACAGTAATGTCAGAAGCAACCATTGTATCTGTAGGAATAGGTATATTATTTGCAGTTATATTTGCAGCATCTAATGTATACTTAGGTTTAAAAACAGGATTAACAATTGCAGCTGCAATACCAGCTTCAATATTAGGAACAGGTTTATTAAAGGGAGTTTTTAAAACAAATTCAATATTAGAAGCAAACTTAGTGGCATCTGTATCAGCAGTAGGTGAATCTATAGCAGGTGGAATAATTTTCACATTACCTGCAATAATCATATGGGGACATCATTTATCAGCAACTTCTATTGCTATAATTACTATATTAGGTGGATTAATAGGAATGTTATTTGTAGTTCCTTTTAGAGAATATTTAATAGTAGAAGAACATGGAGTACTAATGTTTCCTGAATCAGTAGCAGCTTATGAAATTCTAGTAAATGCCAATAAAGGTGGAGAAGGATTTAAAACTGTATTAAAAGGTTTAGGAGTAGGTGGAGTTTTTAAATTCATGTCAGGAGGACTAGGGTTATGGACTGAAGGTCCTACTTGGGCAATTGCAAAATTAGGTACAGCATTTGGATTTAGTGCAGTGGCATCTCTTTTAGGAGTAGGATTTATCGTAGGAACAGGAGTTGCTATACTAATGTTTGCAGGAGCATTCTTTGCATGGTTTGGGCTTATTCCTTTAATTAAATTTATAGGAATGAATGTTACAACTCCTATATTTCCAGCAACTCAGTTAATTTCTGAAATGTCAGCAGGTGATATTTGGTCAAATTATATAAGATATATAGGTGCTGGAGCAGTAGCAGCAGGAGGATTTATTTCATTAGCTAAGTCAGCACCTGCAATTATTAACTCATTTAAAAATGCAATGAGTGGATTAGCAAAAGGTGGAGAAGGATCGAATAAAAAAGAAAGACAAAATACCGATACACCATTAACATTTGTAGGAGCAGGAGCTATAGCAGTATTTTTAATTGTATGGTTAGTTCCATTGTCATCAGGAATTCCAAAAATCGGATTTATAGTATCTTTATTAGTAGTATTTTTCTCATTTTTCTTTGGTGTAGTATCAGCAAGAATGTGTGGAATTATGGGTGCTTCTAATAATCCAGTTTCAGGAATGACAATTGCATCATTATTAGTAATTGCTTCAGTTATAAAAGTATCTGGTGTAAATCCAGATTTAGGTAAAATTATGGCAATAATTGCAGCAGGGGTAGTTTGTATTTCAATTGCAACATCTGGTGGAGTAGCTCAAAGTTTAAAGCATACTTACTTAGTAGGAGGAACACCGAAAAAGATAGAATGGTCAATGTTTGCAGGATTAGTAGTAGCATCATTTGCAGCAGGTGGAGTAGTATTAATGCTACACAAAGCTTTTGGACTAGGATCGGCCGATGTTCCAGCACCTCAAGCTGGTCTAATGAAAATGCTATCTGAAGGTGTAATGACTGGAGATATCCCTTGGACATTAGTAATTGTAGGGGTAGTAATAGGAATTATGATTGATTTATTAAAATTACCAATATTACCAATTGCTTTAGGACTTTATTTACCGATTTCTTTATCATCAGCAATCTTAACAGGAGCTTTAGTAAGAAGTTTTGTTGAGAAAAAATATAATTCAAATGAAGGAGAAAAGAAAGGTAGAGTAGAAAAAGGAATTTTATTATGTTCTGGGCTAGTAGCAGGAGATGCATTAATAGGTATTTTAATAGCAGGATTTATAACATTTGGAAAAGATTTATCATCTTTCGGAGCTAAATTTGGAGCGATAACTCAAAATTCAACTATAGGATTTATAATATTTATCCTTTTAGGAGGATGGATTTATTCTCAAGTGGTATCAGGAAAGTCTTCAGATGAAAGTTTACCTGAATAATAAGTGATGTTTATGAAAAAAAATAATAAAAAATCAGAAGAAAATTTTTTAGATATAATACCTATAAAGGTTCATTTAGATTATAAAAAACAAGATGGAAATATTCATCTTGTTTTTACCCACAATAGTCTTATCCAAAGGTTTTTAAGGTGGATGACGAATAAAAAGAAAATTAGCACTTTAGAATTAAATGGTTTAGGAACTGTAGTTTGGGAAAATATTGATGGTAAAAATACAATTTATGATATTATAAATATTTTATTAGAAAAAGAAGAAGATACTTATGAATCTATGCAAGAAAGAGTATTTCTATTTATTAGATTATTAAAAAATAAAAAATATATAGACTTCAAGTAAAAAAACTGAGTAGATTTATAGTCTACTCAGCTTTTTTTTAATTAAACCAACCTTTAAAACCATCCCAAATTTTCTTAGTAAAAGATTTAGGTACTTGATCTTTTTTCAATAAAATAGTTCTTCTAAATTCAGGAGGAGCTTTTTTTATTTCACCAGTTCGAATATCGATGTTTCGATAAACTAATTCCCCACTTTTTATATTATCTTCTAAAAATTCAAATTTACTAGGAGTATAAATTTTATTATCAATCATAGTTTGATAGAAGTTTTTCCATAAAGGAAGAGCAACTTGTCCCCCAGAAGATCCATATGGCATAGATGAGTTATCATCATAGCCAATATAAACAACAGTTACATAATCAGGAGTAAATCCAGCATACCAAGCAGAACGATAATTATTTGTTGTACCTGTTTTTCCTCCTTGATCTACATTGTATCTTCCTTTAAATTTAAGTTTTGAATATTGTCCTGTTCCATGTTTTACAACTTGTTCTAGCATGAAAGTTGTTAGAGAAATATCTATAGAATCAAAAGCTTCTATCCCTTTTACCTCTCCTCTTTCATAAAGGATATTCCCATCAATATCTTCAATTTTGGTAATAAAAGATGGGATATAAGTATATCCACCATTAGAAAATGGAAGATATGAAGTTGCTAATTGTAAAGGGGTAGCACTAGCAGATCCAAGAGCTATAGTTAAATCTTTTTCTAATGGAACATCTACACCTGTTTTATTAAAATTCGATATAACATTATCTATACCTACTTCATCAAGTAATTTAATTGCTACAGTATTTATAGACTTTTCAAGTCCTTCAATCATGGTGATTTTCTCGAATTGTTCGTTTCCATAATTTTGAGGATTCCAATTTCCATATTTGTGATTAGAAGCATCAATTAATTGATTCATAGTATAATCTTTTTCTATGGCAGTGTAATAAATAAAAGGTTTGAAAGTAGATCCAATTTGTCTATTTGCTTTTATTCCACGATTAAAATCTCCACTTTTATAATTATATCCCCCAATAATACTTCTAACTTCACCTGTTTTAGCATCTAAAGTTACCATAGCACCTTGCATTTTTTTATTATTTTTAAATTTTGAATAATTTTGAAAAGTAGATTTAGCTACTTTTTGCATTTCATGATCTAGAGTAGTGTATACTTTAAATCCACCTTTAGCTAAGATTGAAGAATCTACTAGGTCTACTAATTGATCTTCTACAATATCTACAAAATCAGGTGCTTTAGAAGATTCTCGTTTTTTCCTTCCACCATTTATAATTACTGTTACATTCCTCGAGGTAAAATCTTGTTTTTTAGCTTTATCTTCTATGACAAATTTATGTTCTAAAGCTTCTTCATACTGAGCTTCAGAAATATATCCTTGATCCTTCATTAATTTTAGGACTAAATGAGTTCTTTTTATAGAATTTTCTAGATTTTTTCTAGGATTATAAAAAGTAGGTCTATTTGGAATACCTGCAAGCATAGCACTTTCAGCAATATTAAGTTCTGTAATATGTTTGCCAAAAATATCTTTAGCAGCTTCACCAACACCATATGTTCCAGATCCAAAATAGATTTCATCCATATATTTTTCTAGTATTTCATCTTTAGAATAGATTCTTTCAATCTCAAAAGTGATGATTAACTCTTTAAATTTTCTACTGAAAGTTCTTTCATTAGATAGAAAAGCATTTTTAGCTAATTGTTGAGAAATAGTACTTCCCCCTTGAGCTATCCTGCCTTTAGCTAAATTTGTGATAACAGCTCCACCTAATCTAATAACATCTACTCCATGGTGGGAATAAAATCTTTTATCTTCTACAGAAATAAAAGCTTTTTGTAAGTATACAGGGATCTCATCAAGACTTACATTTTCCCCCTTTTGTATAGATAAAGAATCTACGATTTCTTGATCTTTATCGTATATTATAATAGGTTTTGATGCAGTATAAGTTAAAACCTTATCTTTTACACTAAAATATGTGACAATAGTAAGTGTAAAAAGAGCAAAAAAACAGACTAATACTCCTATAAATATTTTTTTCTTTTGTCTTTTAAAAAAGTTTTTCAATTTAGTAAAAAAATTCATATTTTAACTCCTTCATTTATAATAATTTAATATAAAATTATTGGTTAATTTATTTATCCAACTAGTTATATTACTCTTAATATTCTAACTTTAATTCTAAGTATTTACAAGTATATTCAAATTTAAAATTAT
>QNYN01000070.1 GCA_003973585.1 Fusobacteriota bacterium
TTGTATCCATTTTTAGTAATTGTCTAGAAGCTTTTTTAGCTAGGTTCCCCATATTGTTCATATAATTATTCATTAATTAACACCTCATTTAAATTAAAATATATACATATTATCAATGTGTATAACTTCATCATAATCTTTATGGCCTAAAATATTCTTTATATTATTAGAATTTTTTCCTTTAATTAAATCAATTTCAGAGTTATTATAATTAGAAATTCCAACAGCAACTTCTTTTTTTTGAGAATCACAAATAGAAATAACTTCACCTCTATGAAATTTCCCTTCACAAGTTAAAATTCCTATAGGTAAAAGACTTTTATGTTTTTTTATAGCTTCTAAAGCTCCTTTATCTAAAGTAATAATTCCTTTTTTTATTGTACCATATGTAATCCAATGTTTTTTTGCTTTGAGCTTTATTTCAGTTTCTAAAAATAATGTTCCAACTTTTTTTCCTTCCATAATTTCTCCAATAATTTCAGGATTAAATCCTTTAGCTATAATCATAGGAATACCAGCAGAAGTAACAATTTCTCCAGCAGTTATTTTAGTAGACATTCCACCAGTTCCTAGATTACTAACAGCACCAGAAGCTATTTTTTTTATGTTATCATCAATTTTATGGACAGTATCGATAAGTTTGGCATTTGGATCAATTTTAGGGTTATTTGTATAAAGTCCATCAATATCAGATAAAATAATTAATAATTCGGCATCGATCAACATAGAAACAAAAGCAGAAAGGGTATCATTATCTCCTACTTTAATTTCGTCAACTACAACAGAATCATTTTCATTTATAACAGGAATAATTCCCATAGAAATAAGTCTGAGACAAGCATTTCTTGCGTTTAAATATCTTTCACGATTTGAGATATCATCTTTAGTTAGTAAAAGTTGTCCGATATTTTTTCCATATTCAGAAAAAAGTTTTTGATAAAGATGTAGGAGAGCTACTTGTCCAACAGAAGCAATCGCTTGTTTATCTGGAAGAGTATTTGGTCGTTCTGCTAATCCAAGTCTTCCCATACCTGCTCCAATAGCTCCAGATGTAACAAGGATAATTTCATAGCCTTTATTATGAAGGTTAGAAATTTGACGAATTAATTTATCTATTCTAGATAGATTTAAAAGTCCGTTTTCAAATGTTAAAGTAGAAGTTCCTATCTTTATAACTATTCTTTTTTTTTCTTTTAAATATGTTTTTCTATTCATAAATAAATCCTCACCTTCTAAAATACAATTTTCTTTGAATTATATCATAAATTTTAGACATTCGTTAGAATTGAAACTTAAGTTAGAATAAAATTGCTAACTAAAAAGACATATGTTATACTCAAAATATAAATTAAGGCTAATAAGAGGGGGAGAAATATGAAAAAAATATTTATTATATTTATAACGTTAACCTCTATTAGTTTTAGTTCTGAAATTTATAACGATATCTCTAGTGAACATTGGGCATATAGAGCTATAGAAAATTTATATGAAAATGGGATTTTACCAAAAGATTCAGCAAGTTTTGATGGTGAAAAGAAAATAAATAAATATGATTTGGTCTATTATTTATCAAAAACATTAAATAGAATAGATGAAAGTAAAGCAAGTCAATCTGATTTATTGATATTAGAACATTTAGTCTATGATTTTTCCAATGAATTAAATAAAATAGGATTTAATACAGATTTATATATAAAAAAAATAAAAGTAAATGAAGAAAATATTGATACGCTAAAAAAGAAAGTTATAAAAAATGAAATAGAGATAGAAAAATTAAAAAAAGAAATAGAAAAATTAAAATAAAATTAGGAGGCTAAAAAATGAAAAAATTATCATTTGATTTATCGAACAATGAGGCATTTTTTGCAAACCATGAAATCGATTTAATGAAAAAACAAGTTGAATTAGCAGAATCAGAATTAATGAATGGAACAGGAGCAGGTAATGACTTTTTAGGATGGGTAAATTTACCAAATTCTTATGATAAAGCAGAATTTAATAGAATAAAAGAAGCAGCTAAAAAAATAAAAGAACAATCAGAAGTATTAATTGTTATAGGAATAGGTGGATCTTACTTAGGAGCAAAATCTGCTATAGAGTTTCTAACTCATACTTTTTATAATGAATTACCAAAGGAAAAAAGAGATACTCCAGAAATTTACTTTGCTGGAACAAATATTTCGGGAACTTATTTAAAGCATTTAGTTGAATTAGTTGGAGATAGAGATTTTTCTGTAAATGTTATTTCTAAATCAGGAACAACAACAGAACCTGCAATAGCTTTTAGAGTATTTAAAAAGTTATTAATAGATAAATATGGAAAAGATGGAGCAAAAGAAAGAATATACGCTACTACAGATGCTAAAAAAGGAGCATTAAAGAAAACAGCAGATGGTGAAGGATACGAAACTTTTGTAGTACCTGATAATGTAGGTGGAAGATTTTCTGTATTAACAGCAGTTGGTTTATTACCAATAGCAGCAGCAGGAATAGATATAGACGAATTAATGAAAGGTGCAGCAGCAGCAATGGAAGATTATAAAAAGCCATACGAAGAAAATGACTGTTATAAATATGCTGCTACAAGAAATATTTTACATAGAAAAGGAAAAGATATTGAGTTATTAATAAACTATGAACCAAGATTACATTATATAGCTGAATGGTGGAAGCAATTATTTGGAGAATCAGAAGGAAAAGATAATAAAGGATTGTATCCTGCATCAGCAGATTTTACAGCAGATTTACATTCTTTAGGTCAATATATCCAAGATGGAAAAAGACATTTATTTGAAACTTTAATTAATATAGAAACTCCTGAATTAGATATGATAATAGAAGAAGATGAAGCAGACCTAGATGGATTAAACTATTTAGCAGGAAAGAATATGGACTATGTTAACAAAATGGCTGCTGAAGGAACAAGACTAGCTCATAGAGATGGTGGAGTACCTAATTTAATAATTAATTTACCAGAAGCTACACCATATCATTTAGGATATATGTATTATTTCTTTGAAAAAGCATGTGCAATTAGTGGATATCTTTTAGGAGTAAATCCATTTGATCAACCAGGTGTAGAAGCTTATAAAAGTAATATGTTTGCATTATTAGAAAAACCAGGATTTGAAAAAGAAACTGCAGAAATAAAAGAAAGATTAAAATAATAATTTAACCAAATAATCCTCACCTAAAACAGGTGAGGATTATTTTTTTGAAAAAATAAAAAAAAATATTATCTCTTCACATAATTTTCACACAACTAAGTTATTATATGTGTGTAAAGAGAAAACAAAAAAATCATAGGAGATGATAAAAATGAAAAAGAAAATAATAATTGGTTTAGCACTAGTGTCAGCATTATCATTTGGAGCAACAAATAATAATACAACTAACCAAACACAAATGTGGAATAACAATGGTCAAAGAGGAATGTATCAAACACAAATGATGAATAATTTATCAGAAAGCCAACAAAAAGAATTATTTAAAATGATGGAAGACAGAAGAGATGTTAATTACAAAAATAGTTTAGACATAAGAGCTAAAGAGTTAGAATTAGAAAAATTATTAGCAGCAGATAAAGTAAATTGGAAAAGTATAGAAAAAGTAAATAATCAATTAGCAACTATGAAAGCAAAACAAAGATTAGAAGGGATGAAATATAGAAAAAGTATAGAAGATAAATTTGGAATTTCTATGGGAAATAGAAGAGTGAGAGGAAACGGATCAATGATGAGCAACAACAGAGGTTCGAGAAATAATGGTAATAAAATGAATAATGGCAATCGTATGAATGGTCAAACAAGAGGAAATGGTTATAGAAATAACTAAAAAACAAAAAGGCTTATCTTAAATTATATAAGATAAGTCTTTTTTGTTATAAAAGACTTTTGTTTGTTCTAAAATAGTCTTAAATGTTTTATTTTTCTCGAAAAAATATTGACACCTTTTTTTATGTTTGATATACTCAAATTACTTAAAAGAAATTTATTTTGTATTAAAATGTGAAAAAAAATACAATTCAATAGGAGGAGTACAATGGGAAAAAGAATATTAGTAATAGGTGGGGTAGCAGGTGGAGCATCAGCTGCAGCAAGATGTAGAAGGTTAGATGAAAATGCTGAAATTATTATGTTTGAAAGGGGTCCAGTAGTATCATTTTCAAACTGTTGTTTACCATACCACATTTCAGGTTTAGTAGAGCAAGAAGAGAACTTAATATTAATGACACCAGAAAAATTTAAAAATCAATATAAGATAGAAGCACAAGTAAATAGTAATGTAATATCTGTAGATACAGATGCAAAAACAGTTCAAGTAGAAGATACAATTACAAAAGAAGTTAGAACTGAAAAATATGATGCTTTAGTAATATCTCCAGGAGCAGATGCTATAGTACCTCCTTTTAAAGGAATAGATAAAATAGATAACTTTGTATTAAAAACTGTACCTGATGTTTCTAAGATAATGAAGTTTGTAGCAGCTAAGAATCCTAAACATATCACTGTAGTAGGTGGAGGATTTATTGGATTAGAAGCAGCAGAAAACTTAAGAGAAAAAGGAATTGCCGTTACTTTAATAGAAGGAACAAACCAAATTATTCCATTTGTAGATAGAGAAATGTCTTATTTTGGACAAGCAGAAATGGTTAAAAATGGAATAGAAATAGTTTTAGAAGATCTTGTAGAAGGATTTGATACTAGAAAAGTATTATTAAAATCAGGAAGAGAAATTGAAACTGATGGAGTTATTTTAGGAATAGGAGTTAGACCTTCTACTGCGTTCTTAAAAGATTCTGGAGTAGAATTAACTGATAGAGGATACATCGTAACAGACGAAAATTATCAAACTACAGCAAAAGATGTATATGCTGCAGGAGATGCAATTTTAGTAAGAAATCAATTAACTGGAAACTTAATGCCTTTAGCTATGGCAGGACCTGCTAATAAGCAAGGAAGATTAATTGCAGATAGAATAAATGGAAGAGAAATTGTAAATAAAGGATATATCGGTACAGGAGTAGTTAAATTATTTGATATGCACCTTGCATCAACTGGTTTATCTGAAAAAATGTTAAAAGATTCAGGAATTGACTATGAA
Source organism: Fusobacteriota bacterium (assembly GCA_003973585.1). The sequence continues at coordinate 5,104 of QNYN01000070.1, forward strand.
GTAGTATATGCTGCACCTCCAGGAATCGTAGGAATTATGCCAGGAGCACATTTAGTATTCTCTAAATTAATTTTTGAAAAGGGATCTGGAAGAGTATTAGGAGCTCAATTTGCAACAACTGGTGCTTCTGATAAGAGAGCAGATGTTATTGCAACTGCAATCAAAGCAAATATGACAGTAGAAGATTTATATGATTTAGAATTATCTTATGCTCCACCATTTGGAACAGGTAAAGATGTAGTTAATAAGATTGGATATATTGGATCAAACTTAAATGAAGGTGCATTTAAGCAAGTTACTTTCATGGAAGTATATGATTTATTAAAAGCTGGAGAGCAAGTAATAGATGTAAGAGAAGTTTGTGAATTTGAATCTGGAAGAGTTAAAGGAACTATAAATATTCCAATGAGTGAAATGAGAGAAAGATTAGACGAATTAGATAAATCAAGACCTGTTTATGTTCACTGTAGAACAGGAGAAAGATCATACAATATGACATTAATGCTTCAAGCAAATGGTTTTGATGTAAAGAATATTGCAGGATCATATGAATTTATTAAGATGTATGAAGGAGTTTCATGTTATAATGACGAAACTAGAGAAAATATCATGTTAGGTGATTGCTCAGTTGGTTGTTGTAGAAGTATAGAAGTTAAGATGTAATTATAAAAAATTAATAAGAGGGAGATTTTCCCTCTTATATTTTCTTTAATAAAGTGAAAAAAAATACAATAAATAAAATAGAGTTAAAAGAAAACAATTTACATTAGGAGGAAAAGAAGTGGAAACAGGAGCATTAGGGTTTAAAATGAATAAAGGACAAGCCGTAACAGGTGGGGTATTATTATTATTAATACTTTTTATAGGAAAAAGTACATTAAGTAGTTCAATGTTATTTTTTAGATTATTAGCAGGTATGGGATTTGGTTATGCTTTAACTAGAGGTTTTATGGGGTTTGCAGGATCTGTAAATAGAGCTTATAACACAGGTTCAACTAAATTAATGAGAGTATTAGCTTATATGTTTTTAGGAACATCAGTATTAACAACTGCATTTTTATATAATTCAGATGCATCATCATATGGTTTATGGGTTAATCCAATTAACTCAGGATTAATTATTGGAGGATTGTTATTTGGATTTGGAATGACATTTTCAGTATGTTGTGCTTCAGGAGTATTAACAGATGTTGTAACAGGATTTTCAAGAGGATTTATTACTCTTATTTTCTTTGGAATGGGTGTATTTTTAGGATTTCCTTTCCAAAGAGCAGCAGATTGGGTTGTAGCAGCAGGAATACCAACAGATTGGATTAGAAAAACAGCATTTTCTACAGAAACATTTCCAGATGGTGTATATTTCCCAGATTTATTTAAAGGTGATGGATTAGATGGATATTTAGGAGCAATATTATTAACAGCTTTCTTAGCAGGGATAGTAATTTATTTATCTAAAAGATATGAGCAAAATAGAAAGGTAAATGGAACATTTACAGGAGTGCCTAGTGAAATAGAGCAATGTAAAGTTTTAGCAGATTGTGATAATGGAGTATCGGAATTTAAATTATTAAGTGAAGAAACATATGTTAGATTATTTGTAAAACCTTGGAGTATGGGAATAGGAGCAGCAGTAATAGCTGTGATATTTACATTATTAATGGGTGTAACTAAAAATGGTTGGGGAGCTTCTACACCGTATGGTTGGTGGTTTGGAAGATTCTTAATGATCTTTGGAGTATCACCAGAATCTTTAGCAAGTTTTTCTAATGTACCTGTAAAATTTTATACAATGCCATTTTTTGATCATCCAATAAATGTTCAAAATATCGGTATAATGGTTGGAACAGTAATTTGTTTATTATTAGCTGGAACATTTAAATCAACTGTAACTACAGAAATAAAAATTACACCAAAGCAAGGATTTTTATATGCTATGGGTGGAATATTTATGGGATTAGGAACAAGACTTGCAAATGGTTGTAATGTAGGAGCTTTATATACTCCAATTGCAAACTTTTCTTTATCAGGTTGGATATTCTTTGCTGCTTTAGTTGGTGGAGGAATTATAGGAAATATTGTAGCTAAAAAAATAAAATAATATTCTATATTAAAAAGTAAAAAAAGGGGGAGATATGAAAAAAAATCAATTTATATTTGGATGGATTTTGTTAGTAGTTTCTTTGATGTTTGTAGGATATTTAGGAGCAGGAAGTGAAAAAGTAGGATTATTTGGAATAACAGGATTAGCAATTGGTTATGTTATGCAAAGATCAAGATTTGGATTTGCAGGAATTGTAAGAAAAATGTATAAGATGGGAAATTCGGATCTTCCAAAAGCAGTTATGTTTTTATTAGCTATATCAGTAGTAGCATCAGCTTCATTACAATATTATGGACATACAAAAGGGATAACTATTCCTGGGATGTCTTCAGTAAAAACAATTAGTATGTTAACTGTAATAGGAGCTTTTATATTTGGTATAGGAATGATGTTTGCAGGTGGTTGTGCATCAGGAACACTAACAGATTTAGGAGAAGGATATGGAAGAGCAGCAATAACACTATTATTTTTCTGTTTAGGATCTGTATTAGGAGTAGCTCACTTAGATACTTTAAAGCCATCAGTTTTAGGAAAAGGATTTAAATATTATTTCCCAGATCATTTTGGTTATTTTTGGTCATTAGTTATCTTTTTGACTTTTTATGGAATTCTTTATTTATTAGTAACAAAATATGAAGCAACTAGAAAAGCAAAGGGTACTTATATAAAAGAAGAATATCAAGATTGGGAAAAATCTCATGAAATTAAACCTGATTATAAAATATTTTCAACAGAAACTTATCATAATTTATTTGTGAAAAGATGGTCTTTTTATACAGGTGGAGCATTACTTTCAATTTTATTTATAACTATGGTAGCTAGTACTGGTAAAAACTGGGGAGTAACAACTGAGTTTGCTTACTGGGGTGGAAGAATGCTAAAATTTATAGGAATGGAATCCTATGTAAATAGTATAGGTTTCTTCCAATCAGAAAAAGTTGTAAATATAATGAATCATGGAGTTTTAGATAATGCAGCTTCTGTAAGAAATATTGGAATAATATTTGGAACGATTATTGCATCGTTATTAGCAGGTGGATTAACTATAACAAAAGATATGAACCTTAGAAAAGTTATTGCTTATATTTTAGGTGGATTATTCATGGGATACGGAGCAAGACTTGCATCTGGATGTAATATAGGAGCTTTTTACTCAGCATTATCACAAATGTCATTAAGTGGAATAGTATTTGGTGGGTTCTTAATTTTAGGTGGTATAGTAGGGTTAAAGTTATCAGACAAGTTTGATATATAGAAAAAAATAAAAAATTGACAAAAAATTACTTAAGAAGTATAATGTTCAAACATAAAAAAATTAAATGAAGATAGAGGTTGCGAATCTCAAGAGTATTTAGATGGAGTCGGTAGATTATGATATCTAAAAAAAGGGAGTTTTGCCGAAGTATAAGGTTTGTCAAAATCTTATATTGGGATCGTAGATAATATCTACGGGACTGTCATTATCAAAGATAATGGTGAGCTATCGAATAATTTTAATCTAAATACTTGTTTGAATTTAATGAGTTTGTAAATTAGAGTTATCGGTAGAGATCCGATAACTCTTTTTTTGAGTTAAAAG
>QNYN01000027.1 GCA_003973585.1 Fusobacteriota bacterium
TCACTAATTCTGAAGTTTTTTTATCTCCATGATTTTTACTAAAATATGAAGTGACTCTTTTTTTTAAATTCTTAGCTTTTCCAACATAGATAACTTCAAATTGGTCTTTCATCAGATAAACACCAGGTAATTCTGGGATTTCATACCGATCTATTAAAGACTCCATTTATCCTTCTCCTTATGATGAACAAAAACTTTTATATTTTCTTTTTTCTTCATAAATTCATAAACTTTATTAGCTATAGTAACAGAACGGTGTTTTCCACCACTACATCCTATTCCTACAGTCAATTGACTTTTTCCTTCTTTTATAAAATGTGGTAATAAAAATTCTAGCATTTCATTTATTCTTTTTAAATATTCTGTACTTCCACTACCATTCATTACATATTCTTGTACTTCTTTGTCGTTTCCAGTTTTAGATCTTAAACTTTCTAAATAGTAAGGATTCGGTAAACACCTTACATCAAACATCATATCAAGATCTGTTGGGGCTCCATATTTAAATCCAAAGGTTGTAATAGTCATAACTAAATCCCTTATTTGCTCCCCTTCTAAAGTCTCTTTTAATCTTACGATTAATTCTTTAGGTTTTAATTCAGTAGTATCTATAATTATATCTGCATGTTCACGAACTTTTTCTAATATTTTTCTTTCATGAAGTATATTATCAATCATAGAAGAAGTGCTATCTAAAGGATGGAATCTTCTAGTTAGATTGTAACGATTTAATATAACATCATCTTTTGCTTCTAAATATATTACTTTCGGATTTAAGTCTTCTCCTTTTAGTATCTCTAATATTTTTAGAAAGTCTTCTGATTTTTCAAAAGAACGAATATCTATCCCTAAAACCATTTTTTTTAAACTTTTGCTATATTTAGAAAAGTTTATATTTTCTACTAAAAAATATGGCATATTATTAATAGTCAGATATCCTCTGTCTTCAAAGTAGTTTAATGCTGTTGATTTTCCTGCTCCACTCATTCCAGTTACAATCAATATTTCCATCAATTCACCTCAAAATAATTTTATACTTATATTTTATCAAAATTATCTATATTTTAATAGGTTAAAAAAAAAAGACCTCCATGAAGTCTTTTAACAGGACCTGACCTACAGCCTTCTGTATAGTTTTGGTCACCTATACTAAAAAAGTGGTAGTCAGATATATATAGCATACAGTATCCGTAAGGGTTCTATATGCCCCCTCGTGATAAATCTGATGTACTATATACAGCGCCAACCCCGGCGGCGACATTAGGCCAAAAACATCAAGATAAGTCGCTAATAGGTAAGGTATCCTGTTACCTCATATTACTAAACTTCTTATAAGGTGTCAACAATTTTTTTGTTATTTTCACGATATTTCTAAATACGGATTTAGGAATAAGAATAACACGAAAATAAGACACTTTTTCAAAAAATACTAGTTTTTTTTCTATTAATGTGTTATACTATGATGTTAAATTAAATAAAGGTGGAGTCAAATTATGTGATTTCTATGAAATCTAAAATACCCCATATAGATAAATTGTTTTTAAGAACACTATATATATAGCAAAAAATTTGAAGCTGCCTAAAAAAAACATAAGGATGTGAACTATGGAAAAAATGGTAGAATTTAAAAAATTAGGATTGTCTGATAAGACACTAGCAGCATTAGAAAAAAAAGGATTTGAAGTACCAAGTCCAATACAAGCACTAACTATCCCTGCTTTATTAAAAGGAGATAAAGACATTATTGGTCAAGCTCAAACAGGTACAGGAAAAACTGCAGCTTTTTCATTACCTATTTTAGAAAAAATGGATGAAAGAAAAAAAGGAGTAAAGGCAATAGTTTTAGCTCCTACAAGAGAATTAGCTATCCAAGTAGCAGACGAAATTCATTCACTAAAAGGTGATAGAAGGTTAAAGGTTTTACCTATATATGGTGGACAAGCTATGGATCAACAAATTAGAGCTCTTAAAAGAGGAGTAGATATCGTTGTTGGAACTCCTGGAAGAATTCAAGATCATATTAGAAGAAAAACTTTAATTTTAGATCAATTAGATTTCTTTATATTAGACGAAGCTGATGAAATGTTAAATATGGGATTTGTAGAAGATATTGAAACTATCTTAGCTGCTACTAATGAAAATAAAAAAATGTTATTCTTTTCTGCAACTATGCCTAATGAAATTTTAAAAGTTGCAAAAAGATATATGGGTGATTTTGAAGTTATGAGAGTAAAATCTTCAGAATTAACTACTGGTAATACAGAACAAATTTATTTTGAAGTAAGAGATGGAGATAAATTTGAGGCATTATGTAGAGTTATAGATGTAGAAGTAGATTTTTACGGAATTGTTTTCTGTAGAACAAAAAATGATGTTGATAATGTAGTAAATAAATTAATCGAAAGAGGTTATGAAGCTGAAGGTATCCACGGTGATATTTCACAAGCACAAAGAGAAAGAACATTAAGAAAATTCAAAACTAAAAATGTTAATATTTTAGTAGCTACAGATGTAGCAGCTAGAGGAATCGATGTAAATGATTTAACACATGTAATCAACTATTCAATTCCACAAGAAGCTGAAGCTTATGTACATAGAATTGGTAGAACTGGTAGAGCAGGAAAAAAAGGGATTGCTATTACATTTGTTACTCCTAGAGAAATGGGTAAATTAAGTAGAATTAAAAGGGTAGCAAAGGCTGAAATAAAAAGAAATGATGTTCCTGAAATTGAAGAAGTTTTAAAAGCAAAAAAAGAAAGTTTATATGCTTGTTTAAGTGAAATTATTGAAGAAAAGGATTTTTCAGTATATTCTGATATGGCTACTGAATTAGTTTTAGAAGCTAATCCTATTGAAGTTATTGCTGCTCTTTTAAGACATGTATATGATGATGAATTTGATGAGTCTACATATAAAGAAATCAGAAAAGGTAATAAATTTGATAGAAGAGATAGAGATAATAGAAACGATAGAGGTAAAAGAGATAGAAACGACAATAGAAGTAGAAGACAAACTCTTGATAACCAAACTAGATTATTCCTTGGAATGGGAAGAAAAGACGGCTTAGATGCTAGAAAATTATTAGCAATTGTAAATAAAGAAGCTAAAGTTCCAGGAAGAAAAATAAAAGATATTAAAATTATGAATGAATTCTCATTTATGACAGTTCCATATTCTGAAGCTGAAGATATTATTCTTGCTTTAAATAAAACAAGAAAAGGTGGAAGACCATTAGTTGAAAAAGCTAGAAATTAATTTTTTTAGAAATGAAAGATAATTTAATCTTTCATTTCTTTTTTTTATGGGATATACTTGATTATAAGAAAATATTAGGAGGATTTATTATGAATTTAGACAATTTAAACAAAAAAATAAAAGAGGAAGATATTTTTGTATTATATATAAAAAGTAAAACTTGTAGTGTCTGTACAGAACTTTTACCAAAAGTAGAAGAGGTTGCTCAAGCTATGAATGTAGAATTTTTAGATCTATACATTGAAGAAAATAGAGAAGTAGGATCACAATATATGGTTTTTTCTGCTCCTACAATTATTGTTTTTGCAATGGGAAAAGAAGTTTATAGAGAAGGGAGATTTCTTAGACCGTCTGATTTAGAAAGAACTATTTCAAAATATAAAGAATTATTATTATAAACTTTAATTTTAATAATTATATAGTTTCAACAAAAAAAGCCAACTAATTTAGCTGGCTTTTTTAATTTCTATAATTTTTTTAAATATTCTCTTTTTTCTTTTAAATATTCTTTTAGATCATCTTTAGTTTCTTCATTTCTTAATCCAAATTCAATATTTGCTTTAAGTAATCCTATTTTACTACCAATATCATATCTTTGTCCTTTAAATTTAAAGGCTCCTACTTTCCCACCTTCTTTTATCATAGCTAATATAGCATCTGTAAGTTGGATTTCTCCTCCTACACCTGCACCTTGTTTTTCTAAGTACGGAAAGATCTCTGAAGTTAATACATATCTTCCAAGTGCTGCCATTTTAGAAGGAGCATCTTCTAATTTAGGTTTTTCAATGAAATTTTCCATTAAAACTGTGTCTTCATCTAATTCAGCAACAGGCTTTACTATTCCATATTTAGAGATATCTTCATCTTTTACATCTTGAACTCCAATTACACTATGACCGTATTTTTCATAATTTTCTATAAGTTGCTTTGATACTGGATTATCCTTGTTATACATGATATCATCACCTAATGCAATAACAAAAGGCTCATCTCCTATAAATGGCTTTGCTTTTAAGATTGCATGTCCTAATCCTAATGGTTTATTTTGTCTTACATAAAATATATTTGCCATACTAGAAACATATTTTATTTTATCTAATAATTCTACTTTGCCTTTTTCTTCTAATGTTTTTTCTACTTCAAATGAATAATCAAAATGATCTTCTATAGAGTTTTTATTTCTCCCTGTAACAATACAAATATCGGTAATTCCTGAATCTACTAATTCCTCTACTATATATTGTAATGAAGGTCTATCGACTATAGTCAACATCTCCTTTGGTTGTGCTTTTGTTGCAGGTAAAACACGGGTTCCAAGACCTGCTGCAGGTATTACTGCTTTTGTAATTTTTTTCATATTACTCCTCCGTTTTATTTTTGTCTTCTACATAATTTATAACTCTAAAATCACTAGCTTTTATCCTATTAAGTGCTTCAATATCATCTGAATCAAAAATTCCATCCCAGTTTCCATTACTTTGAAAATATATATTCATAGTTTTAGAATCATTTTCATCAACTAAATACATTCCATATTTTTTTAGTGCTTCTAATACTACTTGAGTCCCTTTAGGAAAGTTAGATATATCAACATCTGGTTTTAGTTGTAACCTTGTTCCCATAGGCATAGCTTTTGATGCATTAGTACTATCATTATCTGTTCCTTGAGTTGCTGGGAATATAAATTCATCATATCCATCTCTAGCATCAAAGGAAAAAACTAATGCATGTTCTATTTTTCCTGCCTTTATTTCTTCAGGTAAAATTAATCCTGCAACAAGAGGTACACCTGATTCACGAGAAGAACCTCCTGTTATAACCCCTTTCCCTGCTAAATCTGTTTCACGGCCATACCCACTAGTATAATTTGGATATTCACCTCGTATTTCATAAAACTCCCATGACTTTTTAGCTTTTTTGTCAACTATAGCCAAAGAAGCATCTTCAGCAGCAGTTGGCTTTGCATAAGGTGGAATCGGAGCTTTTAAATCTTTCCCCCAGGAATTATGAGCAGGAACTTCTATTTTTTTAATACTATCAGAAGTACTATCAATATAATAAACTGGTATAGACCACTCGGCAATACTTGCCTTTAGTCTACATTCTCCAAAAGGAAGTAAAGATTTTTCTTTAAAATGTTCATTGATATAAGCAATCTGCTCATCACTGTTAGGAGCTACTTTATCGGTACTTTTTATAGGCTGATTCCATGGGCTATCATCACTAAAAGGACGCCATACTTCTGCACTACCAAAAGTTGTTATTGTTAATAAAAAACAACTTATGATTATTTTTTTCATTTTAAAACCTCCATTAATCATAGAGAAATACATATTATCATATATATTTCCATTGTTCTATTATTTTTTTATAATAGCTTTTATTTTAGAAAATATTTCTAAAACAAAACCTCTAAATCCTTTATCAAATGAAAAAATAATAATAGTAATTACAACATAAAGTGGTCCAATTTTAAGTGCTAATAAAATCCATTCTTTCCAACTGTTGATATCTGTAGTAATTTTTAATAAATTTATAAATAAATGAGATAAATAAAAAATTAACGATACTTTTATCAAATAATTTATAAGATCAAAAATATAATTATACCATTTTTTATCAAAACATTTAATAAACACTAACATTGGCTGTAATAAATAAACAATAGCTACATTAGAAATAATTGTACCTATAATTACTCCATTTAACCCTATTTTTTGAACTAAATATATTGAAATTCCTAAATTTAGAATACTTTCTAAAATAGGTGCATAAACATCATCATAAAATCCACTATTAGATTTAAAAACTACAATCATAGATCGTGTTATTCCAATAAATAAATTTGTTAGGAGTAATATCAATGTTAAATTAGATAATAAAAATTCTTCTCCCATCCATACTTTTATAAATGGTGCAAATAGATAATAGGAAGCTCCTACAAAAATAGTTCCAATTATCATATACAATGAATTTATTTTTTTAAACTGTAAATAAATTTTATCCTTGGTATTAGTTGCTATAAAATTTCCAATACTCGGAGATAATGCAGGAGTTAAAATTCCTGTTATAGTCATAATCATTTGATACAGTATCATATAAGTTGAATATTTAGCAACTATACTCAAAGTAGTAAATTTTGATAATACTATATAGTCAGTACTCAAAACTATTACAGAAGCAATTTCATGCCAAAACAAATTTTTCATATCTTTAAATATACTTGGATCTTTTTCTGAAACTTTAGGTAAAACACTATACACTTTCTTATAATGATTTATGTAAAAATAACCACTTATTAAATTTTCTAATGCCATTAAAATTAAAAATATCAAAAACGATTGTAAGTATACTAGAACAAATAACTGAGCTATATTTATAAGAATTCTACTACTTCCTTGAATCTTTCGTACTAGTGAATATTCTTGGTTTGCAGTAAATAAAATACTATATTTAGCAAAAAAATAGCTAAGAGCTGTGTTTATTATATATAAACTCCAAAATATATAAATTTTATTCCCAAACATGGGAGTATTAACTATATTTTCTAGGAAGAAACAACTAATCCCTCCTAAAATTAAAATTATTAAAGCTATTTTTTTGTAAAATCCATCTAATGTGTTTAAAATAACACTTACTTGATGGTGATTTTTCTCTGCTATAGGTTTATATAGTGCATATGTAGAAGCAATCCCTATACCTAAATCAGCTAAATTTAAGTATGCAACCATTTGAGTAAATAATCTCATTAATCCCAAGGTTTCCATACCCATATTGTCTGCAAAGTATTTATTAGAAACAAATCCTAAAATTCCAATAGTAACTGTAAAGAATAGGTTTGTAGCTATATTTTTTAAAATTTTAATTTTCCTCACCTCTCTTTAATTTACTATTAGTTCTGCTAATATCCTAAATCCTGATATTATAGGATTAGCTATGTAACTAGTTATAAATATTCCTGTTTCTTCTTTAATCTCAAAAAGTATAACAAAAGTAAATAAAAAAATCATAGCTGATAAAATTACATTGGTCTTTTGAACCTTTTTTTCTAAAAAACTTTCATTGGTATTTAATACTAATATTAAAATTATTAATATTTTAGATAACCTTTCAAATAATGTAAAAAATGGTGCAACTAAAAGTGTTACTGCTGATAGAAAAATAGTATATTTATATAGAGATGTTTCTGGTTTTCGAAGTAAACTATGAAGTAAGAATACTAACTTAAATGAATAGAGCATAATTATTTGCTTAGAAACTTCTATAAAGTCCATATGAGCATATTGACCTGTCCCCCAGTCTCCTGTAACATAATCAGTTACACTAAATACTTCATGTCCTATTGCAAAATTAATAAAGTTACCTAAACCTACAATTATACTTGTCATTATCCCTGGGCTACTTCCTATTACAAATCCTAGAAGGACAAGTCCTTTCCAGATATATGGATCTTTTATTTTGGAAAAAATAAATTCAAAAATAAGAAAAAGAAAGATAAATAAATATATCGAATAATGAGCAAGTGCTCCTAAAGTCATATATATATAAGCTTTTTTTCTTTCATTTTTATAATAATAACTATAAATTCCATAAACATATAGTATGTATCCAACTGGAAATCGTACTCCATTGAAAAATACTAGAGGAACACTTAGGGCATATATAATCATATAAATAACATATTTTTTATTTGATTTAATTTTTCTTGCTGTTGTTTCATATCCAATTTTTAGTAGATAATAGTATAAAATAAAAGCAGAGACAAATCCTAAAATATTTTCTTTTAAACCTAAAGTTCTACCTATTACAGTTAAAGCTCCTAAATAAAAATCATTATATTTCATAAACATACTAGGAGTATATTTTGTATAATATTCAAATCTTTGATATAAGTCATAATTTTTAGGTGGTACAAAAAAATAGCCTAATATTGCAAAGAATAGAGAAAAGGTTATAATTTGATATTCTCTTCTCTTTTTTAAATTTTTAAACATATAAGGAAGGGCTAAAAAAGGATGAATTCCTAGTAATAATAATTCTTTACTTTTTTCTTTATTCTCTAATTTCATTCTACATCCCCTCTATTGATCAAGCAGTTTTTTCCACTTTTCTATAATTTTTTCTAGTTCAAATTCTTTTATATTTTCTTTTGCAGCTTTTCCAAATTCAATTAGTTTTTCTTTATTTTCTATAAGTTCTAAAAGTTTAGCTGAAAATAACTCTATATTCTCTGGTTCTACTAAAAAACCATCAATATTATCTTTCACTATATCTCTAGGCCCACTTTTACAATCAAAAGTAACAACAGGTAACCCACACTCTTTGGCTTCTAACAATACCATAGGAAAACACTCAAATTTAGATGTCATAGCATAGATATCTGCCTTTAAATATTCTTCTTGGATATTACTAACTGCACCCATTAAAAATGCTTTTCCTTCTAATTCTAGATCTAATATTAATTTTTCTAATTTTTCTTTTTCTCCCCAAT
>QNYN01000037.1 GCA_003973585.1 Fusobacteriota bacterium
GATCTACTAAAACATCCCAAAGTCTTGTTTCTTGAAAAACTTCTCCCCCATTTTCTAGTTCTTCAATTTGTCTACTTATTTCATAGTCAATAGCACGAGCTACCCCTTTAAATGAATTTAAGTTTTTCACCTCTACTCTAGTTCCAAATTTTTCTGATCCCTTATGCATTACAGAAATATTAGCATCACATCTAAGTGATCCTAATTCCATAGATACATCTGATATCTTAGTATATTTAAGGGCATCTCTCACTAAATTAAGATATTGATATGCTTCCTCTGAAGTTCTCATATCTGGTTCTGATACTATTTCAATTAAAGGCATAGAAGCTCTATTAAAGTTAATAAAAGACTCCTCACCTGCATGAATTGATTTTCCTGCATCTTCTTCTATATGAATTCTTGTTACTCCTATTCTCTTTATATCCCCACTAGATAATTTAATATCTATATGTCCATTTTCAGCATATGGATAATCCATTTGAGTTATTTGATAGTTTTTAGGAGTATCTGGATAAAAATAGTTTTTTCTATCAAACTTACTCTCTTTATGTATATCACAATTTAATGCTAGACCTGCTTTAATTGCATAATCTAACACTTTTTTATTTAATTTTGGTAATGCTCCTGGATGCCCTAAACATATTGGACAAGTATGTGTATTTTCTGGTGAATTATCGTAGTCACTACTACAGCCACACCAAACTTTTGTATTTGTTTGTAATTGACAATGTATTTCTAAACCAATTACCGCTTCCCATTCTATAGCCATAATTTATTTTCTCCTTATTTTGTAATCTTTTATATTTTTATAGTTTAGGCATCTCTAATTTTGTATATGCTTTTTCATAAGCTGCCCCTGCTTTTAAAATTGTAGCTTCATCAAATGCTTTTCCTAATAACTGAATTCCTACTGGTAATCCCTCTACCTTTCCAGCTGGTATTACTAACCCAGGAATTCCTGATAAATTTGCTGGTATTGTAAATATATCTTCTAAATATAATTCTACTGATTTTTTCTTATCTGTTAATTTAAAAGAAGTTCCTGGTGTTGCAGGTGTTAATATCATATCAACTTCTCCAAATGCTTTATCAAAGTCATTTTTTATTAATGCTCTTACTTTTTGCGCTTTTTTATAATATGCATCATAATAACCAGCACTAAGAACATAAGTTCCTATCATTATTCTTCTTTTTACTTCTGCTCCAAATCCTTCACTTCTTGTTTTTACATACATATCCATAATACCATCGTAATTTTCTGCTCTATATCCATATCTTACCCCATCAAATCGAGCTAAGTTTGAACTAGCTTCTGCTGGAGCTAAAATATAATAAGTTGCAGGTGCAAATTCTGTGTTTGGTAAACTAATAGGTACTATTTCAGCTCCTAATTTTTTAAAGTTTTCCATTGCTTCTTCTACTACTTTTTTTATTTCTGGATTTAATCCCTCTATAAAATATTCATTGGGAATCCCTATTTTCATTCCTTTTACACCTTCATCTAAATTAGCTGTAAAATCAGGCATCTCTATATCTACAGATGTTGCATCCATTTCATCATATCCACCTATTACATTAAGTAAAGTAGCTACCTCTTTTACACTTTTTCCCATAGGTCCTATTTGATCTAATGATGAAGCAAATGCCATAAGTCCATATCTTGAAACTCTACCATAAGTAGGTTTTAATCCTACAACACCACAAAAGGCTGCTGGCTGTCTAATACTACCACCTGTATCCGATCCTAGAGATAATATAGTTTGTCCCCCTGCAATTGATGAAGCGGCTCCTCCTGAAGATCCTCCAGGGGTTCTTTCTAAATCCCAAGGGTTTTTAGTTTCTTTTACATAAGATGATTTTGTAGTTGATCCCATTGCAAATTCATCCATATTTGTTTTTCCAATGATTATAGCTCCTGCTTCTTTTAATTTTTTCACTACTGTAGCATCGTAGATTCCTTCGTAATTTGATAATATTTTAGAAGCTGCTGTAGTTAGATCTCCTTTAGATACCATATTATCTTTTATAGCAACAGGTATCCCTTCTAATGGTAATAATTCTTCACCTCTAGCTATTTTTTCATCTACTAATCTTGCTTCTTCTAGAGCTGCTTCTTTTTTTAATGAAACAAAACTTCCTAATTTTTCTTCTGTTTCTTCTACCCTATCAAATATACTTTTTATTAATTCTACCGATGTTATTTTTTTTTCTTTTAGCATAGTTGAAAGTTCTATTGCTGTATACTTATATAACATTTTTCCTCCTAATATCATTTATCTAAAAATTAATATCTTAATTTATTTCTAATTAACTAAAGATATTTAAATTCTTTTATTTTTATTTATTTCATGTACTGTTTTTGCTACTAATACCCCTAAAAAAGCTCCTGCTATTACATCACTTAACCAATGTCTAGTTCCGTATACCCTTGATAAACTTAATACAACTCCATAAGTTATAGCAAGTAGTCTTATAAACTTATTTTTATATCCATAATAAAATGAAAAAGCTACCCCTATAGATACTATAGTGTGTCCAGATGGTAAACTTGCACTTGCACTTTTAAAAGGATTTATACTTTCATTTCCACTAATCCATGCAGCCCAATTAAAAAATTGATGGGGCAACATATTTACATCTGGTCGTAACCTCGAGATAATATATTTTAGTATATTTACTAATATACCACCTGCAATTATAGTCATTAAAGCTTCTTTCGATACTTTTTGTAATTTTTTATTTCTAAACAAAACACCTATTAATAAGATAACTACTATTGTTCCAGCAGTTGTATCTCCATCACCTTGTTTTGCCAAAAATCTTTCGTATTTAGAATATTTTTCCCTTTCTAATTCTTCTACAGATGCTTTTTCTTTTAACACTTTAATTTCTTCTGGTGTTGCTGTCCTTGCTCCATTTTCTATACCTTGAAGGGTTTTTTCATAATATTTATTTGAAAATTTTTCAGCAACTGGTAAATCTAGATAAGCTATACTCAATAAAGTTATAACTATACCTGCCATTGCTGTTTTTTTATACTTCACTATATTATTAAAGAAGCTCCAAATAAATCCCCTTAAATAACCTTCTTTTAAAATAGATATTCCCATAAGAGTAACTATTATTATCATCAATATCTCTTTATTCATCTATTTTCTCCCTTGATAATTATAAATTTTATAGATATAATATTCTCTTTGAACCCTTCCCCACCTTTTGAACACAACAGTATCCACTAATTCGGCATGATCAAATAAAAACTTATCTTCAGGTTTTTTATTATAAAATGAAGTAGCAACAAATATTCCATTTTTTCCTATTAATTCTTTTTTATCTTTCCAATAATCAAACTGACTAGTGCCACCACTTAAATTATAAACATACTCTTTTTTAGGGAGATAAGCTGCTAATTGAGATGATGTTTGATATCTTTCTCCAAATAAAAACCACTCTTCATTATTTTTTGTTGATTCATCATAAATTTCTTGAACTCTTTTTCCTGCTAAATCCCAACCATGCATATCTGCCAAAGCATTTTTTTCTGGTTTTAATGGAATTATTAAAGTTACCGTTACAAAATATAAAATAAGTGATAAACTTCCTGCTAATATTACCCCACTTTTCCATAATTTTGTAAATTTAGTATATCTTACAAAAACTATAATCATAGGAATATATGCACAAGCTAACCAATGTACTTTTGAATTATTTGATAATGAACTAATTGTAAAAATTCCAATAAGTGGTAGTGCAAACCAAAATAATAAATTTACATCTGGTTTTTTAAAGTTTTTTATAGAAGCTATAAATAATCCAAAAAATAAAATTGGAGAAGCAACTCCTATTTGGCCACCTATAAATTGGAAAAATTTAGTTGGTCTAAATCTAAAAGTTTTACTTTGTCGTCCTTCTAAATGAAATTCAAAAGATCCCCAATTATGGGAATAATTCCAATAAATTACTGGTGTAAAAATTAATATAGAAATAATAAAAGCTATATATGGTTCTTTTTTTAATAGCCAGAATCTATTTTCTTTACTAAATAATAAGTAGAAGAATATACTTGGATACACCATAAACATATTGTATTTACTTAATAACCCTAATCCAGTTAAAATTGCTATAATATACCAAGATTTTTCATCTTTTTCGTAAATAACTTTTATAAAATAGTATAAAACCATTGTATATAATAAAATTAATGGTGAATCTGGTAAAGTCATTATAGATAAAAAGGTATATAATGGTAAAATATTAAATAATAACCCTGTGATCCCTGCTATTTTTTCATCTTTATAGAGATAATATGAAATTTTATAAATATAAAGTGAAGTTACTAAAGTTGTTAAGATTGTCACTAATCTAACTGAAAAATTACTTTCACCAAATATTGTTGTTGATATCCTTATTAAATAAGCAATCATAGGTGGATGATCATAGTAACTTAATCCAAGATGTCTTGACCACAATAAATAATAAGCTTCATCATCTGATAAATTTAGATAACTTCCTACTATTAGTCTAAATATACTTATACCTATCAAAATCATTAAAAACTTTTTTTTATTACATTTTTCTAACATTTTTTTTATCATAAGTCTCCCCTTAATTTTCGCTAACTGCTCTTGGAACAGCAAAAGTTCCCTCTATAGCCTCAGGAGCATTTTTTAATGCTTCTTCTCTCTTTAAAGACTCCTTTACTTCATCTTCTCTAAATGAGTTAATCATATGATTTACTTGTGTCATAGGTTCTATTCCTTCTACATTTGCTTCATCTAATTTAGATACAAAATCCAAAATATCATTTAACTCACTTTGTAAAGCTGTTATTTCTGAACTTTCAAATTCTAACATCGATAATTTTGCTACTTTTAATACTTCTTCTCTAGTTAATGCCATTTTAATTCTCCTTTAAAAATTTCTTATTTTTTCTCATCCACAATACTTTTAAAATTGCTTCTAAAAATATTTTTTTACTCATCTTTGATTTTCCTAATGTTCTATCTTCAAAAATAATAGGTGTTTCTTTTATTTTCATTCCCTTTAACCATACTTTATAATTAAGTTCTACTTGAAATGAATATCCATTTGAAACTATTTTATCTAAATTTAATTTTTCTAGAGTTTCCCTTCTAAAGCATTTAAATCCTCCAGTAAAATCTTTTATAGGAGCTCCTAATACTATTCTAGAATATAAACTTCCACCACGACTTATAAACTTTCTTATTATCCCCCAGTTTACTACTCCACCACCTGGAACATATCTACTTCCAATTACTAAATCATAATTTTTTATTTCTCGTAAAAAATCTGGAATATATTTTGGGTTATGGGAAAAATCTGCGTCCATTTCAAATATATAACTATAATCTCTAGCTAATGCCCATTTAAACCCTGCAATATATGCAGTTCCTAGTCCTAATTTTCCACTTCTTTTTAAAAGAAATAGTTTATCTTTATATTTTTCTACCATTAATTTTTCCACTATTTCATAAGTTTTATCAGGTGAATTATCATCTACAATTAAGATATTTACATCATTTTTTACTTGATATATCAGTTCAAGTAATTTTTCAATATTTTCACTTTCATTATATGTTGGTATAATTATCAAAGTTTTTTCCATTTATTTCTCCTTTTTTCCTCTAAATGTTATAAAATAATTTCCAAAAAAATTAAAAAATGTAGCAATTCCTATCCCAATTATTTGGGCTATTACTTTAATAACTTTATTTGGATCCATATCAACATGGTCTTCTATTATACCATAAACCCATTGACTTTCTGTTAAAAATCCTACAGTTAACCTTAGTATGAATAGGTTAATTAAAAAATTTAACAAACTAATTAAGAAAAAATGAATATATTTTTTCTTAATACTTTTATCTTTTCCTTTTCCCTTAAAGGTCCAAATAAAATTCAGATAAAAATTACTAGTTACTGCAAATAAAAAAGCTACTGTAGCTGCTACCATATAATTTATATCTAGTGCTATTAAAGTAGTATAAATCGTCATATTTACTATTACACCACTAGCTCCAACTAACCCAAATTTAATAAAAGTTTTTATTATTTCCAATTTAAGAACTCCTCTAAACATTTTTTAGATACTTTATTTCTTCCTTAGTTAATACTCTGTATTTCCCTACTTCTAAATCTCCTAAAGGGATATTTCCTATTTTTACCCTTTTTAAATTTATGACCCTATGTCCTACAGCTTCAAACATCCTTCTCACTTGTCTATTTCTACCTTCTCTAATAGATATTGTTAGCCAAGTTGTACTTCCTTCTTCCTTTAAAAATCTCACCTTTGCAGGTAAAGTTAGTCCATCTTCTAACTTGATTCCAGCCTTTAATTGACCTATTTTTATTTTTTTTATTAACCCTGCTACTTGAACTAAATATTTTTTATATACCTCTCCCTTTGGATGAATAACTTTATTATATAAATCACCATCATTAGTTAATATAATTAGCCCTTCTGTGTCATAATCTAGTCGTCCTATAGGATAGATTCTTTCTTTTGTTTTAATTAAATCTACAACAGTTTTTCTTCCTCTATCATCTTTTACTGCACTTATTACTTTTTTAGGCTTATTAAGCATATAATATACTTTTTTTTCTTTTGTTTTTCCTATTAATTTCCCTTCTATTTCTATTTTATCTTTTTTATTTACTTTTATTCCTGGTTTTGGATATTCTCCATTTACTTTTATTTTCTTTCCTTCTACCATTTTATCAATTTCACGCCTTGAGCCTATTCCCATTGATGCTAAATATTTATTTAACCTTACTTTCTCCATTTTTTTCTCCTATTTCACTTACTATTACATCATAATTTGGTAGTTCTGCTATATTACTTATTCCTAAATAATTTAAAAAATTTTCTGTTGTGCTATATAAATTAGGTTTTCCTATAGTTTCTAATTTTCCACTTGCATAGATTAGTCCTTTTTCTTCTAAATTATGAATAACCCTATCTACACTTACTCCCCTTATTCCTTCTATATGACTTCTAGTTATTGGTTGCTTATAAGCTATTATAGAGAGTGTTTCCATAGCTGCCCTTGAAAGTTTTTTAGGTTTACTTTCTTGATTAAAAAAATTATGCACCACTTCCCCATATTTAGGATTTGTTTCAAAATATGTAATATCATTTTCTATTTTTAAATTTATACCATTTTCTTTTATTTCTTCTTTTATCTCATATAAATAATCTAATATTTTTTCTGTAGTTAAATTATAATATCTAGCTAATTCTTTTATTTCAACTTCTGACCCCAAATAAATTATGGCCTCAAGTTCTTTTTTTATAGTTTCGTACTTCATTTATCTCCTCTTTCATAGATAATATTAAGATATTTTGAGGTTAAATAAATATCAATTCCATCTGTTTGATATTTTTTACCACCTTTCAAATAAATTTTATTTGGTATTCTCATATTATTTTCTTCTATATCTTCATTTAATCTAAGTAAATTTATATCACCATATCTAGTTAAATTGTTTTTATAAAACCCATCTAGTACACTTAAGTTTTTATCGATATCAACTATTTTATTCCGACTAAAATACGGATATTGACTAAATATACTCTCTTTATGTAAAGCTTCTAAAATCATACTTGGGTTAATCCCTTTATAAAGTAGAGGAAATTCCCATTTAGAATATGTTACCTCTTTATCTAATCTATATTTCTTTACTCCATCACCTTTAACAAAATTTTCTAAAATATAATTTTTTAATTTTACTTCATCAAAAAGAAAATTTGTATCTCCACTGATTTCTCTATATAAAACTAAAAAATTATAAGTAGAATAATAAATTTTAAATTCATAACCTCTATCTAACATATTTATCTGATTTTGGTCTTCTTTAATTTTATTTACTAACTTTTGAATTTTATCTACCATTTCTTCTTTATCCATCACTTTATACTCTTTTTCTTCTAAACTTTTTAAATAAATTAGGTACATATAAACATCTTGAATCTCTGTCTCTGTTAACTTAGTATCTTTTAAATATGAAAATTCTGTTTCTAATTCATATATTCTTTCAAAAATATTTTTAGCATCATCTAAGTACCCATATTTTATAAATACAATAGCTGTATAAAGGGTAGCCTTTATATCAAATTTTTCTTTTAACCCTATATTTGTATAACTACTATATCCATCTGTAGATGATTTTAAATATATTAAAAATCTTTCAATTATTTCCTTTGTTTTTTCATCTGTAGCAAATGGTAATGGCAGTAGCCATTTATTCCAATATTCTTTTTCTTTTTTCATTAAATTCTCAGAACTTTCAAAGGCCAAAAAATATGGTTCTTTTCTATAACTAACCTGTATTATATCTGAGTTTTCATTATCAAAATCTTTAGTTTTACTTACCATAATTAATTTTTGATTTCTATATTTAATACTTTCTTTTTCTATTTTCTTTAATTTAATCCCTTCTAAGTTACTAGCAGGTATTATATATCCAGTCATTAGATTTTTTAAATTTTTTATATAAATATTTTCATTATATTTATAGTAATCTTTATTTTTTTTATATT
>QNYN01000189.1 GCA_003973585.1 Fusobacteriota bacterium
TTTTTTTCATTTACTACTTCTAAAGCTCTTTTCTTTGCTTCATCTAATAATTCTTCTAATTTTATTACATTACCTTTTCTAGATGAGAATATTCCATCAGCAAATCTCATAATTCCAAACCAAATATGAACTTTTTCTACATCCCATCCTAACATCTCAGTTATAGCAAAAAATTGTTTAAAATGGTCTTGTTGTCTTTCATCAGTAACATATATTAATTTATTTACATCATAATTTTCTATTCTAAATTTAACAGTAGCTAAATCAGATGTTGCATATAAAAATGCTCCATCACTTTTTTGTACTAAACAAGGATTTAATTTTGTTTCTTCAGGGAAAAATACTACTTGAGCTCCTTCAGATTCTGTAACTATTTTCTTTTCCTTTAATTCTTCTATAACTCCTGGCATCATATCATGATAATGAGATTCCCCATAATAAGTATCAAATTCTATATCTAATCTTTTGTATATCTTATCATATTCTTTTAAAGAAACTTCTATAAATTCTTTCCATAATTTATAGTTTTCTTCATCTCCATCATGTAATTTTTTTAATTCTAAACGAGCCATATCTTCTAATTCTTTATTATTTTCTGATTCTACAGCAAATTTTACATATACTCTTTCTAATTCATCAATAGGATTTTTTTCATATGCTTCTTTATCTAACCATTTTCTATATCCTATGATTAATTTTCCAAATTGCGTTCCCCAATCTCCTATATGGTTATCTGCAACTGTATTATATCCTAAATAATTATAAATTCTTTTAATTGAATCTCCTATTATTGTTGATCTAAGATGTCCTATATGCATTCTTTTAGCGATATTAGGAGAAGAATAATCTATAATTACATCTCCTTTAGTATTTAAAAAAGAAAAGTCATATTTTTCTTCCCCAAACTTTGCCACTCTTTTCCCTAAAAATTCTTCTTTTAAATATATATTTATAAAACCAGGCCCTGCTACTTCTAATTTTTCAATGATTTCATTTTCAGAAAATCCTTCTACTAATTTAGTTGCTATAGCCCTTGGATTATTTCCTATTATTTTAGAATTCATCATGGCAAAATTCGTTTGAAAATCTCCAAATTTATCATTTGTTGCTGGTTGGATATCAATTTCTTTTAACCCTTCTACTCCATCAAATGTTTTCTCTATAATTTCATTAAAAACACTAGCTATTTCTTTTTCTATGAGTAACATATTTTCAACTCCTTATTTCAATTTTTTTATTATTTACTCCATATTTTACCATATATACTATAATTTTTTGATTATTTTTTATATTTCTAAAGTAAATTTAACATTTTATTATAAACTTCTATAGGTATATCTACACTTCCTATATCTATTCCTGGCCTATTTAATCCATGAAAATCAGAACCACCTGTGATTATTAACTTTCTTTTTTTAGCTATTTTAAGTAATTTATTTTTCATCTTTATATTTATATTTGGATAATATAATTCCAATCCATCTAATCCATTTTCTACTAATAGATCTATAATATTTATTATTGTATCTTGAGGATGGGATATTAGATGGGGATGAGCTAAAGATACTACTGCACCATTTTCTTTTAATTTCTTTACAACTTCTACTACATCTATCCCTACCTTAGGAACATAAGCTCCTTTTCCATCTCCTAAATAATTATCAAATACTTCATCCATAGTTTCAGCAAATCCTTTTTTTATAATTACCTTAGCTATATGAGGTCTTCCAACTACATTACCAAAAGATACTTTTTTTACTTCTTCAAATGTTATATTAATCCCTAATTTTTCTAACTTCTTAAGAATTTTTAAAGTTCTATTATATCTTTTATTTTGTAATTCTTCTAGCCATTTTAAAAATTTACGATCTTCTAAATTTAGGAAATATCCTAAAATGTGTACATCTTTTTCTTTAAAATTAGCTGAAATTTCTATCCCATTAATAAAAGTTATTCCTAGTTGAGTTGCTACTTTACTTCCTTCTTCTAGCCCATCTATATTATCATGATCTGTTATTGCCATTACTTTTATATTTCTTTCTTTGGCCCTTTCTACTAATTCTGTAGGAGTAAAAGTTCCATCTGAAAATATAGAATGCATATGTAAATCTATCATAAAAATATCCCCTTCTTTTATTCTTTTATCTTAGTTAATATTTCTTCTAATTCTTCATCTACATAAACCATATCTAAAAGATCATCTATCCAAGAATATTTCCCTTTTAAATTATTAATTATATTTACAGAAGTAGCTTTTACTATAGGCGTTTCACTCCAAATAGAATTATTTAAAAATCTTAAATCATTTTCACTAGCTTTATCTAGCCTTTCTATTGTATCTTTACAATTATCACATATATGAATACATCTTTCAAAATCAGGTTCTGCTTCTATTTTTCCTACTTCGTATATATTTAATTTTAATCCTGTTGCTCCACATAATTCACAAGTAGATTTTGATCTTCTAACTAGTTGTTTCCCAAATAATGATACCTTATTTTTTCTATCCTTTGCTTCATCATATCCCCTAGCCATTCATATACCTCCTACAATTTTCTTTATTCTTAATTTTATTAATATATTTTATACTCTAATAATATCATATTTTCTATTTAATCTCTTAAAATCATTCTAGATAACTTTTTTTTATCTTTTAACCTTATATAAAATAACTAAAAAAATATAATTTTTTGACAAAATATCAATAATATGATACTTTTATATTAATATTTTAGATATAATTTATCAAATTTTAATAAAAATACACAGGAGGTTTTTATGTATAACAAAACTCTAAAGGAAACTGATCAAGAAATTTTTCAACAAATCGTCAATGAAAATGAAAGACAAGAAAATGGAATCGAATTAATTGCATCTGAAAACTTTGTTTCTCCATCTGTAATGGAAGCAATGGGTTCTGTGCTTACAAATAAATATGCTGAAGGCTACCCTAATAAAAGATATTATGGTGGATGTAAATTTGTAGATGTTGTAGAAACTCTAGCTATTGAAAGACTAAAAGAACTTTTTGGATGTGAATATGCAAATGTTCAACCTCATTCTGGTTCTCAAGCTAATATGGCAGTTTATATGGCTCTTATTAATCCAGGAGATAAAGTTTTAGGTATGGCTCTAGATCAAGGTGGACATCTAACTCATGGTCATCCTGTAAGTTTTTCAGGTATCCTTTATGATATTGTTTCATACAAACTATCTGATGAAGAACAATTAATAGACTATGATGTTATTAGAGAAATGGCATTAAAAGAAAAACCAAAATTAATTATAGCAGGTGCTAGTTCATATTCTAGAGAAATTGATTTCAAAAAATTTAGAGAGATTGCAGATGAAGTAGGAGCATATCTAATGGTAGATATGGCTCACATTGCTGGACTTGTAGCAGCTGGATTACACAATGATCCTGTTCCATATGCCCATGTAGTAACTTCTACAACACATAAAACTCTTCGTGGACCTCGTGGTGGAATAATAATCTCAAACCATGAAGATATCATGAAAAAAATTAATAAAACTATTTTCCCTGGGATCCAAGGTGGACCTTTAATGCATGTAATTGCAGGTAAGGCTGTTGCTTTCAAAGAAGCTCTTTCAGAGGATTTCAAAGAATATCAAAAACAAATAATTAAAAATGCAAAAGTTTTAAGCGAATCACTTATGGAAAAAGGATTTAAAATCGTTTCTGGTGGAACAGACAATCATATGTTCCTTGTAGATCTACAAAATAAAGGAATTACTGGTAAAGAAGCTGAAAAACTTCTTTTAGAAGCAGACATCACTACAAATAAAAATAGTGTTCCTAATGATCCACAAAAACCATTTGTAACAAGTGGAATAAGAATTGGAACTCCTGCTATTACTTCTAGAGGAATGAAGGAAGAAGATATGGTCGTTTTAGCAGATATTATTGATGGAATTATAAGAGATAAATCTGGAGTTGACTATAAAGAAAAAGTTTTAGCTCTAGCTAGTAAATATCCTATCTATAAATAATAATAAATATTTAAAAATTAGTATAATTTTCATAAAATCTAATTTTTTTTAGAGGGAGTAATAATTTTATAAATTATTGCTCCTCTTTTTATATATACAAATTAAATATAAAATTATATGCAAAAAAAAGCCTCGATAACTCGAGACTTTTTATAATTATTATTACTTTCTAAGTTCAGTGATTCTAGCTTTCTTACCAGATAATCCTCTAAGGTAGAATAATCTTGCTCTTCTAACTTTTCCGATTCTCTTAACTGTAATGCTTTCGATCATTGGTGAGTTGATTGGTAATATTCTTTCTACTCCAAATCCACTTGTTACTTTTCTGATTGTAAAAGTTTTAGCGATTCCTCCACCATTTACTCTGATTACTACACCTTCGAAATGTTGGATTCTTTCTTTTTGACCTTCTTTTACTCTTAAAGCTACATCTAAAGTATCTCCAGCTTTAAATTCAGGCATATCAGTTCTGATGTAATCCTTTTCTACTAACTCAATTAATCTTTCTTTCATTTTTTATTTCCTCCTAAATTCTAAATATTCATACACTCAATACTGACTGCAGAGGAATATCCGTGTTATAACTTAAGTAGTTTACCATATTTGTTATCTTATGTAAAGTATTTTATCTTATTTTAGGAAAAATTGTCATACCATATAATGGACCAGTATGAGATCCTATTGTTGCTCCTACTTCACATCTAGATCTATATTCAATATTTTTATATTTTTCTACTGACTTTCTTAATTCATCAGCATTTTCAGATTGATGTTTTGTTCCACCCCATCCTGTATATAATATTAAAGATCCTTTCTTTGATTCTTGCTTTAATATTCTTTCTAAATATTTCATAGCACCTTTGTCACCAATTACTTTCTTTTCACTATGTACTTCCCCATCTTCTACTTTTAAGATTGGTTTTATATTTAAAACTCCTCCTATTTTAGCAGAAGCTTTTCCTATTCTTCCACCTCTTTCAAGGTATTTTAATTCATCTACAGCAAAATAGATTCTAGCTTCATTTTTCATGATTTCTATAGTTTCTATAATTGTTTCAAAAGATTCTCCTGCTTTTGCCATCTTAGCAGCTTCTAAAACTAAATGACCTGATCCCATCCAAACATTTTTAGAATCAATAATAGCAATATCTTTTTCTCGTGTTAACATTCCACGAGCTACTTTAGCAGCTTGTTGAGTTCCACTTAATTTACTTGAGATTAAAATAGTGATTATTTTTTTGTATCCTTTATCTAATAAATTTTGATATAATTCTTTAAATTCTGCTGGTGAAGGTTGAGAAGTTTTTGGTATAACACCTTCTGCTATTATCTTTTTCCAGAATTCTCCCCTTGATATATCTACTCCATCTTTATAATATCTATTTCCATCAAACTTTATTTTTAATGGAATTATACTAACTGAAAGATCTCCTAATAAAGCTGGTGTAAGATCTGAAGTTGAATCTGCAATAATTGCAATTTCAGGTTGATTTGGATCTTTATTTTCGATATAGATATAATAATTATAGTTTTCTTGCATTCCTATATATTCTTCATATTTAACATCTTTTTTATTTACAAAAACTTTACTTCCTTGAGTCTCATTTGATTTTCCTAATACTGCAAAAACACTTAATGTTGTTTCATCTATATTTTCTTCGTAAATGTCTGCTATTAAAGCTTCTAAATCTTTATTTTCATACATAATTTTTCCATTAACTAAAGCTATAAAGTTTCCTTCAGATATTGTTAAATCTCCTACTCTAGTATCTCTTACAGCTTTTGTAATTTCAATAGATTTATTTCTTCTTGCACCTTTTACCACTTGTTCTAAACTTTCAAATTTATTTTTTATATAATAATTTCCTTCTAGCATTGTTTTAGTTTCATATACTTCTACTTGTTTAGTAGCTCTTTCTGCTACTATTTTAGCTGCCGAAATTATATTTTTATTATTTGGTAATAATACTATTTCTTCTGCATCTATCTTTCCTAATGCTTGTTCCATATCAGCAACACTTGGATTTTGTCCTTGTCCACCAATAAGTACACAAGTAGCTCCTGATTTTATAAAAAGCTCTCCTATTTCATAAGTATCAGCTATTGCAAAATAAGCTCTTTTTTCTGTATTTTCATTTTTTATCATTATATGTGCAGAGTTTTGTCCTGCTAAATCTTCTTCAGATAAATGTAATTTTTTATTTTGAATTTTCATATTTTCAATTTTTATATTATCTAATTCACCATAATTCATTGCTTTTTCCAAAACTAATCCTGGATTATTTGTATGGATATGAGCTTTGGTTTTAGTAGTACTTTGAGCTACTACCATTGAATCCCCTAGCTCTTCTATATCTTTTTTTAATTTTTCTAAATTAAATTTTCCTGCTTGAACAATAAATTCTGTACAATATTTAAACTCTATTTCTTCCTCAGTAACTGTAGCTTCTAGTCTTTCCCTTCTGTGAGCTTGACTTTTTACAATTCTTTCTAAGTCTTTTAACATTTCAGGGTCAGTTATAGATTTTTCAAAACCTTCAATTAAATAAAATAATCCTTTTCCTCCTGCATCTACTACTCCTGCTTCTTTTAATTTTAATAATTGATTAGGAGTTTCTTCTACTGCTTCATGAGCTACTTGTTTTACATAAGATAAATATGGAATAAAGTCATCTTTAGGTCCATCATATTCTTTAGCTTTTTCTGCTACTACTCTTACTACAGTAAGTATAGTTCCTTCTACTGGATTACTTACAGCTTTATAAGCCAATTTAGAAGCTTCTTCAAATGATCTTGTTATATCATCTATTGTCAATTTTTCTTTATTTTCAAAACCATTTAAAAAACCTTGAATAATTTGTGATAATATTGTTCCTGAGTTCCCTCTAGCTCCTAATAATATAGCTTCTGATACTATTTCGCAAAATTCTTCCATTGCTGGTTCATGATTTAATTTCACTAATTCATTTTCTACAGCTTGCATTGTCATAGACATATTTGTTCCTGTATCTCCATCTGGAACAGGATAAACATTTAAATCATTTAATATATCTGCATATTTAGATAACCATCTACTACCTGCTATAAATAATTTAATCAATCTCGTGACATTTAAATATTCTATCTTCATAATTTTATCTCCCTTTATCAATACTCTTTATTTTTTATTTTTATAATCTTCTATTATTTTATCCCATATTCCACTTTCTCTCAATATTCCTTCTATAAATTCTCTAACTGCTCCATTTCCACCTTTATATTTACTTCTAAAATGTGCAAATTCCTCTATATCATCTACTGCATCTCGAGTAATCCCTACATAGCCAGATTTTATCATAGCAGGAATATCATTTATATCATCACCCATATAAGCTACATTTTCATAAGTATACCCATATTTCTGTAATAATTTATCTAATACTTCTATTTTATTACTTACTCCTTGATAAATATCTTTAATTCCTAATTCCAAAGCTCTATGTTCTACTACTTTAGAAGACCTTCCTGTTATTATTGCAACTTTTACCCCATATTGAATAGCTTTTGCTATAGCCATTCCATCTTTTACATTAAATGCTTTAGTTTCTACCCCGTTATTATCAATATATAATTTACCATCGGTCATAGTTCCATCTACATCTAATATTATTATTTTTATTTCTTCCACCTTTTCACCACCTTAAAATATTGGAGAAGTTCGTTACTTTCTTATTTTCTTCAATGTTTTAAACATTGCTTCCATCATGGTTTTTCTTCTAATTCTTTCTCTATTTCCATTAAATAAGTATCTTTTTACAAATTTCTCTTTTTCTATTTCTATTCCTATATATACTGTTCCAACAGGCTTTTCTTTTGTTCCACCACTTGGTCCTGCTATCCCTGTAATGGCTATCTTTACCTCTGTATCTAATCCATCTAACATTTCACTACAAGTTTCAAAAGAAACAGCTCCATATTTTTCTAAAGTTTCTTTTTTTACTCCTAATCTTTTTTGTTTTGATTCATTACTATAACAAACTATTCCCTCTTTAAATACACTAGAAATTCCGTCAACTCCTACAAACTTAGAAGCTATCATCCCTCCTGTACATGATTCTGCAAAAGAAATTTGATATTTTTTATCTTTTAAGCGTCTATAAATGAGTGTTTCTAGTCGGTCATTATCTTCCCCTATTATATTTTTACCTATTATATTATATAAATTTTCTACTATTTTATCTATTTCTATTTTCTTTTTATTACTTCCCTGTAGTCTTATTATTATACCATAATCCTTTACTAAAAATTCATAATGGATTTACAAAAAGTTTGAAGTTG
>QNYN01000213.1 GCA_003973585.1 Fusobacteriota bacterium
ATTAAAAGATGGATTTTGGAATGATAAAAACAAAAGTTCTAAAATAATCAAAGAGATGAATATTTTAAAAAATATTGTTAGTCGATATACTGAACTTATGAATCAATGTGATGAAGTTGAAGTTCTTATTGAATTTGTAGAAGCTGGTGAAGAGGATTTTATTGAAGAATTAGATATTAAATTTAAAAATTTAAAAAAGGATATCGAAACCTTTGATACAGATTTATTACTAGATGGAGAATTTGATGAAAATGGTGCTATCTTTACTATCCATGCAGGTGCTGGTGGAACAGAATCTTGTGACTGGGCTGACATGCTTTATAGGATGTATAGCAGGTGGTTTGCTTCAAAGGGGTACAAGGTAGAAGAACTTGACTTTCAACCTGGAGATACTGTAGGTATAAAAAGTATTTCTGTTCTTGTTAGTGGACTTCGTGCCTATGGATATTTAAAAGGTGAAAAAGGAGTTCATAGATTAGTTAGAATATCTCCTTTTGATGCTGCTAAAAAAAGACATACTTCTTTTGCTTCTATAGATGTAACACCTGAAATAGATGATACTATTAATATTGAGATTAAACCTAGTGATCTAAAAGTAGATACTTTTCGATCTGGTGGAGCAGGTGGACAACATGTAAATACTACAGATTCAGCTGTAAGAATGACACATATTCCTACTGGAGTTATAGTGGGATGTCAAAGTGGAAGATCTCAACTACAAAATAGAGAAACAGCATTAAAAATGTTAAAATCTAAATTATTAGAAATAGAAATGAAAAAAAGAGAAGATGAATTAAAAAGATTACACGGTGAACAATCGGATAATAGTTGGGGTAACCAAATTAGATCCTATGTTTTCCAACCTTATACCATGGTAAAAGACCATAGAACTGGAGCTGAAAGTGGAAACATTAAAGCTGTAATGGATGGCGAAATAGACAATTTTATAACTGCATATTTAAGATGGATAAAAAAATAAAATTAGGAGGATTATATATTATGTGTAAAGAAGTAAGAACTAGAATAGCACCTTCTCCAACTGGAGATCCCCATGTAGGAACAGCTTATATAGCTTTATTTAATTTAGCTATGGCAAAAAAAAATGGAGGTTCTTTTCTACTTAGAATAGAAGATACAGACCAAACTAGATCAACTGCTGATTCAGAAAAACAAATATTTGAAGCTTTAAAATGGTTAGATTTGTTTTATGATGAAGGTCCTGATGTAGGTGGAGAATTTGGTCCTTATAGACAGTCTGAAAGATTTGATTTATATGGTAAATATGCCAAAGAATTAGTAGAAAAAGGTGAAGCTTATTACTGTTTCTGTACTAGAGAAAGATTAGATAAATTAAGAGAAAGACAAAAAGCTATGAAAAAAGCTCCAGGTTATGATGGACATTGTAGATCCCTATCAAAGGAAGAAGTTCAAGCTAAATTAGATGCTGGTGAAGAATATGTAATTAGACTTAAAATGCCTTATGATGGTGAAACTGTAATCAAAGATGTTTTAAGAGGGGAAGTTAGGTTTGAAAATAATAAAATTGATGACCAAGTTTTATTAAAAGCTGACGGATTTCCAACTTATCATTTAGCAAATGTTGTAGATGATCATTTAATGGGAATTACGCATGTAATTAGAGCTGAAGAGTGGATTGCTTCTACTCCAAAACATATCCAAATGTATAAAGCTTTTGGATGGGATATGCCTCAATTTGTTCATATGCCATTACTTAGAAATGCTGACAGAACTAAAATTTCAAAAAGAAAAAATCCTGTATCATTAAACTACTATGTAGAAGAGGGATACTTAAAAGAAGGTATGATTAACTTTTTAGGACTTATGGGATATTCTGTAGGAGACAATAAAGAGATCTTTACTTTAGATGAATTTATAGAAACTTTTGATATTACAAGGGTATCATTAGGAGGACCTATCTTTGATTTAGAAAAATTAGGTTGGGTAAATAATCAACATATGAGAATGAAAGATTTAGGGGAATTAACAGAGTTAGCTAAAAAATTCTTTGTTGCTAGAGGATTTGTATCAGAAGATGCAGATGAAAAGGAAATAGAAAGATTAAAAAGAGTTATTGAAATTTTAAGAGAACCTGCTACAACTCTAAAAGAATTAGCAGCTTTAGCTGATATTTATTATGTAGATGAATTCTCATTACCTGAAATAACTGAAGATATGAGTAATAAAGCTAAAAAACCTATCCAAAGATTGTATAATGCAATTAAAGGTGAAGATGAAATCAAAGCTATTAAGTTCTTTGTAGAAAAATTAGAAGAAGCTAATGAAGAGATTTCTGTAGAAGAGGCTAAAGCTATGCTACAAGCTACTTTAGATGCTATGGGTACTGGCCCTGGTAAAGTATATATGCCACTTAGAGCAGTAATAACTGGTCAAGGTAAAGGTGCTGAATTATACAATGTTATTTCTATCATAGGAAAATCTAGAACTTTAGCTAGAATCAATAATATGAATAAGCAATATAATATATTTTAAATAAAAATCCCCAAATTCGGGGATTTTTTTATTTTATATAATTTTTTATAATAAAATAGAGGAGAACCTTCAGGCTCCCCTCTAATAATTTTTATTAATTACTTAACTAATTTCTTTAATTCTTCATAAACAAATTGTACATGTGGTCCAACTATTACTTGAACAGAAGTTTTTCCTGGTGTTAATACTCCAGAAGTTATCTTCTTAATTTTACCTTTTTGAACTACCTCTTGATCTTTTACTTCTAATCTTAATCTTGTAGCACAGTGATCGATATCAACTAAGTTATCTGCTCCTCCAAGGTATTCTAATAATAATTTAGCTGCTTCAGTATGAGATGTAGGAGCTGTATCTTCCTCATCATCGTCTTCATCTGCATCTTCTCTACCTGGAGTTTTTAAATCAAATTTAGTGATTATAGCTACAAATAGAACATAATATACAACCATGAATACTAAACCTTGAACAATTAACATATAAGGTTTGTTAGCTAATTTAGTTCCTGAAGATAGGATAAAGTCAACTAATCCTCCTGAGAATCCAAATCCTGCGATCCAGTGCATTGATGCTGCAATATATAAAGATAATCCAGTTAATATAGCATGAATTAAGTATAATCCAGGAGCTAAGAACATAAATGAGAATTCTAATGGCTCAGTTACTCCTGTAAAGAATGTTGTAAATCCTGCTGCTAACATTATTGAAGAGATTTTTGCTCTATTTTCAGGCTTTGCAGTTTTAACAAATGCTGCTGCTACTCCTACTAATCCAAACATCATAATAGGGAAGAATCCAGCCATGTACATTCCTGTTACACCTTTTGTTCCTGTTCCAGCCCAGAAATTTCCTAAGTCATTTATTCCTGCTACATCAAACCAGAATACTGCGTTTAGTGCATGGTGTAGTCCTACTGGAATTAATAATCTATTTAAGAATCCATAAAGACCTGCTCCAATTGCTCCCATACCTGCAATTGTAGTTCCGAATGTAACTAATCCTCCAAATAATACAGGCCAAGCATACATTAATATAAATGCTATAACTATCATAGTTGCTGCAACTAAGATAGGAACTAATCTTCTTCCTGAGAAGAATGAAAGTGCCTTATGTAATTCTACACTTTTAAACTTGTTGTATAAAGTTGCAGAAACAACACCGACTAATATACCAATAAATGGATTATTAATCTTTAAAAATGCATTAGATACTTCTGAAGGATCTATATGTTGAATTTGTGCAACAGCAGCAGGTGATAATAAAGTTGTTAATACTTTAAAACCTACTAAACCAGCTAATGCAGCTGCTCCATTCTTATCCTTTGACATACCAAAAGCAATACCAACAGCAAATAAAATAGGGATATTATCAATAATTGCAGAACCTGCTTTTATTAATATAGCCGCTGTAGAACTATTTGCACCCCAACCAGTTGGGTCTACCCAATAACCAATACCCATTAAAATTGCTGCTGCAGGTAATACTGCTACAGGAACCATAATAGCTTTTCCAATTTTTTGTAAAAATTTGAACATCATTTTCCTCCTTAAGTAAGATATTAATTTATTACATTTCAATCATAGCAGTCTACTTTATTTATTTTTTATAATCAAATTATTCCCCTTAATTCCTAATAAAATTACTGCTAATAAATACAAATGAAATATTTTTAGTATTTTTATGTGAAATAAATTGACAAGTTCCTCATTTCAAACTATAATTTGTTATGAAAAAATTTAATATTTTAAATGGAGGAAATTTATATGAGAGTAATAATCACAGAAAAGAACATTGGAGATTGGGCAGCATGCTATGTAGCAAACAAGATATTAGAAGCTAAACCTACAGAGGATAAACCTTTTGTTTTAGGATTACCTACAGGATCTACTCCTTTAGCAATGTATAAAAGATTAATTCAATTTTATAAAGATGGTATTTTAGACTTTACTAATGTTGTATCTTTTAATATGGACGAATATGTAGGATTAGATAAAGACCATCCTCAAAGTTATCATTATTTCATGCATGAAAATTTCTTTAATCACATAAATATGAAGCCAGAAAACATCAATATCCTAGATGGAATGGCTACTGATTATAAGGCTGAATGTCAAAGATTTGAAGATAAAATGAAAGCTATAGGTGGAATAGACTTATTTTTAGGTGGTATTGGTCCAGATGGTCATATTGCATTTAACGAACCAGGTTCTTCTCTTACTTCTAGAACTAGAGATAAAGAATTAACTCACGATACTATCGTTGCAAACTCTAGATTCTTCGATGGAGATGTAAATAAAGTACCTAAGTTATCATTAACAGTTGGTGTTGGAACTATCTTAGATGCTAAAGAAGTATTAATCATGGTAAATGGTCATCATAAAGCTAGAGCTCTTAAGCAAGGTGTAGAAGAAGGTATCAATCACATGTGGACAATTTCAGCTTTACAATTACATGAAAAAGGAATTATTGTTTCTGATGAAGCAGCTACAGCTGAATTAAAAGTTGGAACTTATAGATATTTCAAAGATATTGAAAAAGACAACTTAGATACTGATAAAATGATAGAAGAATTATATGCAAGAGTAAAAAAATAATAATATTTTTTGACACAGATAACACAGATAAAAAAATAAACGAATACAGATAAAGCTTAATATATAAAATAGAAGATAGAGTATTTTACAGTTTTCTAATGTTTATAGTTTCCTTTAATACTGATTATTCTGTTTATTTTTTCTGTGAAATCTGTGTTTAATTTTTAAAAGGAGATGGAATTATGTACGCATTAGTAAATGGTAGAATTTTTGATGGAGAAAATACTTTATTTAATAGGGTTGTAATTATTGATGGAAAAAATATAAAGGATATTATAAAATTAGAAGAATTGGATGAAAAATATCCAAATATTGAAAAAAAAGATGTTAAAGGAAATTTAATTGCACCTGCATTTATCGATTTACAACTTAATGGTTGTGGTGGAGTTTTAGTAAATGATGATGTATCTGTAGAAACTTTTAAAGTTATGAATGAAACAAATATTAAATATGGATGTACTTTATTTACTCCTACTTTAATAACTTGTCCTGATGAAAAAATCGAAGATGCACTAAAAGTTATGGATGAAATTGAAGATTTAGAAGAATTAGGAGTATTAGGATTACATATTGAAGGTCCTTATATTTCTGTAGAGAAAAAAGGAACTCATAGAGAAGATTATATCAGAGTTATGTCTGATGAAATCATGGAAAAAATAGCAAAATCAAAAACTGCTATCTTTACATTAGCTCCTGAAAATGCAAAACCTGAGCATATTGAATTATTAGCAAAAAATGGAATAAAGGTAGCTTTAGGACATACTAATGCCACTTATGAACAAGTTTCAGAAAAAAAACCTTATGGAATTTCTTTAGTTACTCACCTTTACAATGGTATGAGTTCATTTACACATAGAGAACCTGGAGTAGTTGGTGCTGTTCTTGATTCAAATGACTTATATGCTGGTATTATCGTTGATGGTTTCCACTGTCACTATGCTAGTGTTAGAATTGCCATTGAAGCATTAGGAGAAAAATTATACCTAGTTACAGATGCTGCATCTCCTGCAGGTACTGATATGCCTGAATTTATGTTTGAAGGGAAAAGATGTTTCCACAAAGATGGACAACTAAGAAATGAAGCTGGAGACTTAGCAGGATCGGTTTTAACTATGGATCAAGGAGTTAGAAACTTAGTAGAACATGTAGGAATTTCTTTAGAAGAAGCTCTTAGAATGGCATCTTTATATCCTGCAAAGGCAGTAAATATTGATAATAGATACGGAAGAATTAAACCTGGACATATTGCAGACTTAGTTGTTTTAGATGAAAAAATTGAGTTAGTAGATGTGATTGTAAAAGGAATTAGCAGAAGATAAAATAAATAATTTTTAACCCCCTATTTTGGGGGTTTTTATTTACACTAATTTTTTTCTATGGTATATTAAATTTAAGAAAAATAAACTAAAAAGGGGAATTTTATGACTTATATTGTAGAAAAATTACATCTGAACAATATAGAAGAAGTAGAAGAAGTTAAAAAATTTTTATCTGATTTTCAACTGGACTATGAAGATGATATCGATTATACAGTTGTTATTCGAAATTCAAATAAAATCGTAGCAACTTGCTCAAAAGCAAAAGATATTTTGAAAGCTTTTGCAATAAAAGAAGATTTACAAGGAGAAGGGATTACAAATCTTTTAATAAAATCCATCCAAGATCAACTTTTTAATGAAGGGATCTTTCATTCATTTATTTTTACAAAGCCTATTTACGAAACTACTTTTACATCATTTGG
This sequence comes from Fusobacteriota bacterium, assembly GCA_003973585.1. The sequence goes on from QNYN01000213.1 coordinate 6,844, forward strand.
ATATAAAGTTGTAGCAAAAGTTGAAGAAGTAATACTTTTAGAATATGGTTTTAATGGTATAGAAAAAACATTAGAGAATATTGAAAAAAAATATTCTCTCGATTCTTCTGCTCCTAAAACTGCATTAGTTATGAATTGTAACCCTTTTACACTAGGTCATAGATACCTTATAGAAAAAGCAAGTAGTAGTTCAGAAAAAGTTATAATTTTTATTGTAGAAGAAGATCGATCTTTATTTCCATTTAAAAGTCGATATAATATGGTAAAAGAAGGGGTTAGTGATCTAAAAAATGTAACAGTTATTCCAGGTGGAAAATATATTATTTCATCTGCTACTTTCCCTGCATATTTTTTAAGGGAAGAATCAGAATTTTTAAGTGCTTATACAAAATTAGATGCTACTATTTTTGCTGAATATTTTTGTAAAAAATTTAATATTACTAAAAGGATGCTAGGAGAAGAACCTTATTGTCCTGTAACAAAATTATATAACGATACTTTAGAAGAAATTTTAAATAAATACGGTATTAAAGTTGAAATTATTCCTAGAAAAAATATTAATAATTCTAACGAATATATTAGTGCTTCTAAAGTTAGAAACCTTATTAAATTAGAAGGCCCCAAGGCTCTCGGTCATCTATCAGAATTTATCCCAGAGGTTACATTAAATTATTTAAAATCAGAGGAGGGTAAGGAGATTATAGAAAAAATTATTAATTCTAATACTCCTCATTAATTTATGATTACTCCTATAGATGTTTTGAATGCACGAGAAAATCGAGCTTTTTTACAAGAAAATTTAATAAAAAAATTTAATACTCCTCTACTTGTTATTCGAGTAAATTATCCAGGTATAAATAAAAATAATAAAACTACAAATTTTATCTCCAAAATAATATACAATGAACTTTTAACAAAATTTTCATTGATTAAAACAAACATAAAGAACATAGAAAAAATCGACTCCTATGAAGGTTTAATTTTTTTGATAAACCTAGATTTAGACTCTATTAAAATCAAAGAAATTGCACTTTCATTAGAAACAACTCATCCATTAGGACGACTTGTTGACTTAGAAGTAATTGATTTATCTAATCATTCCCTTAGTCGAACTGAATTAGGATTCTCCCCTAGAAGATGTTTTATTTGCAATAATCTAGCCCATAATTGTGTTAGAAGTCAAAAACATAATTTA
>QNYN01000028.1 GCA_003973585.1 Fusobacteriota bacterium
GAGAAATTTTCCTTCTCTTCTTTTTATAATATTACTTAAATATTTTTTTCAATCTATCTAAAAACTTTTTCTTAATTCCTGTATTTTTATCTTTTAAACTATCGTCAAAGGCTTGAAGTAATTTTTTCTGTTCTGAATTTAATTTTGTAGGAGTTTCTACTACAACTTTTACTAATTCGTCTCCTATCCTTCCACCTCTAGTACTAGGCATTCCTTTTCCTCTTAATCTAAATATTTTTCCTGTTTGAGTTCCCTCTGGTATCTTAATCTTAATTTTTCCTTCTAATGTTGGAATTTCTACCTCTCCACCTAAAACAGCAGTTGTATAAGAGATTGGTACTTCACAATATAGATCTGAACCATGTCTTTCAAAGATAGAATGTTTTTTCACCTTTATAAATATATAAAGATCTCCATTTGGGCCACCACTTTCACTAGCTTCTCCCATTCCTGCTAATCTAAGTTTTTGACCATCATCTATTCCTGCTGGTATTTTTACATGTTTTTCTACTTTTTCTTTTTTCACTCCTGTTCCATGACATGTTGGACATTTTTCTTTTGGAACTTTTCCTGTTCCATGACAAACATCACATTCTACTATATTCTCAAAGTTTCCAAACATAGTTCTTTGTATTTCTTTTATCCTTCCATTTCCATGACATTTAGAACAAGTTTCCATTTCACTTCCAGGTTTTGCTCCTGTTCCATGACATGTTGGACATTTTCCTTTTCTATAGTACTTTATCTTTTTCTCTACACCTTTAGCGGCTTCTTCTAAAGTTATCTCAACACTATATCTTAAATCTGCTCCTGGTTCTACATAAGAACCGTGAGATCCTCCACCACCAAAGAATGAACCAAAGATATCTTCAAATCCTCCAGCAGAACCACCAAATCCACCGAAGCCACTGAATCCTCCTTGACCTGCTCCTCCACCTTGTGAAAAGGCATCATGACCAAATCTATCATACTTTGCTTTTTTCTCTGAATCAGATAAAACTTGATAAGCTTCATTTATTTCTTTAAATTTTCTTTCAGCTTCTTTTTTTTCTTTTTCAGTTTCATTAGTATATTTGTCTGGATGATATTTCATAGCTTTTTTTCTATAAGCTTTTTTTATTTCACTGTCACTTGCACCTTTTGAGATACCAAGGACTTCATAAAAATCTTTTTTTGACATTTTTACACCCCTTTCTTCTTCATAATTAATATTGCAAATTAGAGAAGTTTTTCTTTTTTAGTTAGAGTTTTTTTAATTATTTATTGCTATTCCTAAATTAACTTTATAACTTTTATTTCCTTCTAATTTGATAATTCCATCTTTTTCTTCTAATTTACCACTTGCATCTACAAAATCAGCTATTCCATTCCAAGGTTCTAAACAAACAAATTTAGCTCCTACTTTATTCCAAAATGCAATATATTCAAAATCACTATAATCCATAGTAACTACCCTTGTATTTTTATGACATTTTAAAGAAACTACCTTTGAATTTAAATTTTTAAAAATTATAGCATCATTTTTAAAGGTATCATCTTTTAAAGGTATCACTTTTTCATCCTTTAAAAATTCAATAGTTTTTCTTGATATATTTCTACCTTCTAAAGGAAATATAGAGGCAGTTTCATTTTTTTCGAATTCTAAATAATAGTCAGAAAATTTAATTTCATCATTTGTAGGAGTTGAAAATGCTGGATGAGCTCCTATAGAAAAATACATTTCATTAGTATCTAAATTTTCCACTTTATATTCAATATTTAATTTTCCCTCTTTTAAAGAATATGTAATATAAAATTTAAAATCAAATGGATAAATCTTTTTCGTTTCTTCATTAGAAGTTAATAAAAAAACTAATTCATCTTTTTTTTCACTTATAATTTCAAATTCATTATCTCTTGCAAATCCATGTTGTCCCATTTCATAATTTTTACCTTGATATTCATAACTTCCACCTTTTAATCCTCCTACAATAGGAAATAATACTGGTGAAGTTCTACCCCAAAATTCTGGATTAGCATCCCACATAAATTCTTCATTATTTTCTAAAATTACTAAGCTTTTTAATTCTGCACCAAAATTATCTATAGCTGCTTCTACTTTTCCATCATTTATTTTATAAATCAAATCTAGCCTCCTACTATACTAAAGTTATGATAATAATTAATTTTTCTTTTCTATTCCTTTATTTAAATAAACATCGGTTATATCATAACCCATTTCTGTATATACTTCTATATTTTTCTCATTATATCCATAAGAATGAATATTTATTTTTTTTATATTTAATTCATTTGCTTTTTCTTCAATAACTTTTATAAAGTTTATTTCGTATTCTTTATTTCTATAATCATCAAAAATACAAGTATCATTGATAAAAATTTCTTCATTGAATGTGTTCATCCAAATAAATCCTACTTTAATTTCCCCATCGAAAGCATTTAATAAATAATGATTAGGAGTTGCTATTCCATCTTTTAATATTTTCCCTAAAGCCTCTTTAGATAATTCCAAAGCTTCTTCCTCAGACCAGTGCCCAACCCTTACTTTATCTTTAGCATAATCAGCAATCATTTTTCCTTTTATAATATCAAAATCTTCTTTTGACATTTTTTCTAATCTCAACATTAACTTATCCTCCTTGTATCTTTTTCCCATTTAAAATTTATTCTAGCATTATACAAGAAGAGAGGCTAAACCCTTTATAGCTTAGCCCCCTCTTATTTTTCCCACCATACTTTATTTATCTCTTATCTACTATTAATCTCTAATTTAGGTAAAGGAATCTAAAGCTGGTTTTAGTCTACTACTTCTGCCTCTGCTACATCATCATCAGCATCATTATTATTTTCAGCTTCACCTTGAGCTGCTCCACCTTGTTCAGCTTGAGCTTTTGCTTGAGCCTCTTTATAAATTTCTTCTGCTAATTTATGTGCTGCTTCTTCTAAAGATTTCATTGCAGTATCGATAGCTTCTTTGTCTTCACCATCTTTTACTTCTTTTAATTTTTCTATAGCATCTTTAATTGATGTTTTTTCTTCTTCTGAAACTTTATCTCCATGCTCTTCTAAAGATTTTTCTGTAGATGAAATTAACATATCTGCTTTATTTCTAGCTTCTACCATTTCTTTAAATAATTTATCTTCTGCTTCATGAGCTTCTGCTTCTTTTTTCATTCTTTCAATTTCTTCTTCTGAAAGGTTTGTTGATCCAGTAATTGTTACTTTATTTTCTTTACCAGTTCCTAAATCTTTTGCTGATACATGTACAATTCCATTTGCATCGATATCAAAAGTTACTTCAATTTGAGGTACTCCTCTAGGTGCTGCAGGGATTCCTTCTAAATTAAATTCTCCTAATTTGTGGTTATCTGCTGCTTTTGCTCTTTCCCCTTGGTATACATTAATTGATACAGCTGGTTGATTGTCTACTGCTGTAGAATAAATTTGTGATTTTTTTACAGGGATAGTTGTATTCTTTTCTATCATCTTTGTGAATACTCCACCTAAAGTTTCGATTCCTAATGATAATGGAGTTACATCTAATAATAAAACGTCTTTAACGTCTCCCATTAATACTCCACCTTGGATTGCTGCTCCTGCTGCTACTACTTCATCTGGATTAATTCCTTTATTAGGAGCTTTTCCAAAGAAAGATTCTACCCACTCTTGAACTGCTGGTATTCTTGTAGATCCTCCTACTAGTAAGATCTCATCGATATCTGCTGGTGTTAAATCAGCATCTTTCATAGCTGTTTTTACAGGACCTTTTGTAGCTTCTACTAATTTAGCTGTTAACTCATTGAATTTTGCACGAGTTAATTTCATTTCTAAATGTTTTGGTCCTGTTGCATCCATTGTAATGAATGGTAATGAAATTGATGTTTCCATCATTGTAGATAATTCCTTTTTAGCTTTTTCTGCTGCATCTTTTAATCTTTGTACTGCCATTTTATCGTTAGCTAAATCAATTCCTGTTTCTTTTTTAAATTCAGTTTCTAACCAAGTGATGATTTCTTTATCGAAGTTATCTCCACCTAAATGGTTATTTCCAGATGTTGCTAATACTTCGATTACTCCATCTCCAATTTCAAGGATAGATACATCAAATGTTCCTCCTCCAAGGTCAAATACTAATACTTTTTCTTCACCTTTTTTATCTAATCCATAAGCTAATGCTGCTGCTGTTGGCTCGTTTATAATTCTTTTTACTTCTAATCCTGCAATTACTCCTGCATCTTTAGTAGCTTGTCTTTGTGCATCTGAGAAATATGCAGGTACTGTGATTACAGCTTCTTTTACAGTTTCTCCTAAATATCCTTCAGCATCTTTCTTTAATTTTTGTAATATCATAGCTGATATTTCTTGTGGTGTATAATCTTTTCCGTGAACATTAACTTTATAATCTGATCCCATATGAGTTTTAATTGATGCTATCGTTGAATCAGGGTTAGTTACTGCTTGTCTTTTTGCAATTTCTCCTACTATGATTTCACCATTATCTTTAATATTTACTACTGATGGAGTAGTTCTTGCTCCTTCTGCATTTGGTATTATAGTAAAGTTTCCACCTTCCATTATTGATACACATGAATTTGTTGTTCCTAAATCAATTCCTATTATTTTTCCCATTTTAAATCCCTCCTGTTATTTTTATTAAACTCTCTTTTTAGACCTCTCCCCTAGCCCCTCTCCTAATTTAGGAGAGAGTGTCCAGCAGGACCGGTAAGGTCTATTTCTTACAAACCTTTACCATTGAAGGTCTGATTACTCTATCCTTCATTTTGTATCCTTTTTGTAATTCCATTGTAATATAATCATTTTCTGTTTTTTCACAATTTTCTGTCATTACTGCTTGGTGTAAATTTGGATCATATTTTTTACCTACTGCTTCAATAGGTTCTACCCCTTCTGCATTCATGATTGCATGCATTTGAGATAATGTCATTTCTACCCCTTTTACTAATGAGTCAAAATCCTTTGTCTCAGTTGAGGCTGCAATTCCTCTTTCTAAGTTATCTACTGCTTCTAATACTTTTAAAATTACTTTTTCAGAAGCATACTTTCTAAATTCTTCTAGTTCATTTTGCTTTCTTTTTGTAAAATTTTGAAATTCTGCATTTTTTCTAGCATATGCACTTTTCCAATCTTCTAAATCAGCTTCTATTTTTGCTATTTTTGCCTCTAATGCATCTTCCTCTTTTGCTTCTTCTTGTGTTGCATCTATATTTTCTTCATTTTCTATTTTTTCTTCTTTTTCAGTTTTTTTCTTTTTACTCATCTCGACCTCCTTTTTTTTGTGATATGTTAATTACATTATTCACTTCTTTAGTTACATATTCAACTAAACTAACGGTTTTTGAATAAGCCATCCTTTTTGGTCCGACCACTCCTATAATTCCTTGAGAATTACCATTTTTATAAAAAGAATATACAAAACTAAAATCTTTTAAAGCTTCAATGTTTAACTCATCACCAAATACTACATATACTTTACCGTGTTTATGTTCTCGTGTACTGACTAGTTCTTTAAAAATTTCATCTAGTCCTTTTCGTTTATTAAATATTTCTAATGCTTCCTTTGCTTCTTCTACTGTTTTATCTTCAAATATAGTAGAAGCTCCGTTTATAAAAACTTCTCCTTCCATATCTTGATAAATTTTATTAGATATAGATTCGAGCACTGGATTTCCTTTTTCTTTTACGAAATTTTCTATTTCATAAGTTTTAATTTCTCCCTTAGATGATTTTTCATTTAATTTTACAGATATTTTCTTTAACTCAATTTCATCTATAGGATTTTCAAAGTATATCTTTCGTGTCCTTACTGTTGCATCATTCATAACAATTACAGCCATAGCCATATAATCGCTAACATGAACTAATTCTACTTTTTTTATTGTTTCACAACTGATACTTGGTTCTAAAACAATTCCTGCATAAGAGGTTAACTTAGAAAGTAAATTAGAAGTTTTTCTTAATATTTCATCAAACTCACCTATTTTTTTATCATATATTTGATGGATTTTTTCCATTTCATTCCTAGAAAGTTTATCTATCTTTAATAATTCCGATAAATAAAACTTATATCCTAAGTCTGTTGGAATTCTCCCTGAAGATGTATGAGTTTTTGTTAAATATCCAAAATCTTCTAAATCAGCCATTACATTTCGGATAGTTGCTGATGAATACTTAATATTATATTTTTTTACTAATGTTCTAGAACCTATTGTATCTCCTTCTGTTAAATAGTGATCAATAATAGCTCCTAATACTAGTTTCTCTCTATCTGTAATCATCTTTACCACCCTATCTAGAAAGTTGTTAGCACTCATTAGAGTAGATTGCTAATTTCTAATTAACTATACACCCTCTAAAAAAAAAAGTCAACACTTTTTTTAAAAAAATTAGCCACTAACTCTCTAGGTGGCTAAAACACTTCTTTGTTATAGAAATAAAAAAGATTTTTTTATACATTAGCTTTTTATACTGTATAAATTTTTAATTTCCTACAAAAAAAAGTTTATTGAAATAATAACTCCAATAAACTTTTTTGCTTTCTTCAAATATTATTTTTTAAATATTTTCTCCTCCAGAAAAAATACGAACTACCTAAAACCATGTAACCAAACGCTAATATATTATATTCATCTCCGTTAAAATAATAGCAATTAAAAGATCCAAAAACTCCTCCTAAAAAGAATCCTAATAGAAGTATAAATTGGAATTCTATTTTCCAAATTTCACAAGATTTTTTTCTAATATAATTCCCAATAGAAACTCCTAAATCTGTAATTCCACCTGTTACATGAGTTGTTCTTACAACGATCCCCTTATAGGTAATAAAAAGACCATTTTGTATTCCCGAAACAAGAGATAATATTAAAACAAAACTTTTATGATTTCCTAATATTAAATGCGAACTAAGGATAATCCAACCTATTGCAATAACTATTAGCCCATATCTTTTTTTCAAAGAAAATTCTCTTTTTCCAATAATTACTCCTGAGATTATACTTCCTATAAAAAAACATAATATTATTTCAATAATATAATCAACTTCTATTAGATAACCACTTCCTGTCTTTATTGCTAATTTAGAAAAATTTCCACTTAAATAAGTTATTCCTGTAGATAATTTTATTATTGTAACTGCATTTAACATTCCACTAAGAAAACATAATATTGCTCCAAAAATTAATATGTCTTTACTCACTCTTTCCATTTTCATCACCTTTACTATATATATAGTATAAAAACATATTATTTACTTTCTTTTGCTATTTCTTCCTCTAATCTTTCAATTTCTGCAAACTGCTCATCAAAAAATTCTCCAAATTCTTCTTCTATTTTTTCTTCATATTCTTCTAAATTTCCATTTGGAGCTTCCATTTCATATACACAGTTAAAGTCATTTATATGACATAACTCTACCATTGCTTCAAAATTTTCTCCTTCTTCTTCTACAGAAAAACTATATCCTACACCTTTATTCCCATTTTCTTCTTCAAAATCATATTGTTCCCATTCCATATTAGCTTTCATTCTTAATTCTGATAACTCTTTAGCTAATTTTTCAGCAACTCCCTCTTTTACACATACATGAATATTACAAATTACCTCATCTTCTATCCCAACTGTAATTTTATATCCATCATTTGTCATTTCCATATAATTAAATTTTTTCATTTTCAACCTCCAATATAAATTTTTTATTTTTATTTTTTTCATTATACCACACGAGATAAGTCCCATTAAATAAAGTTTTTTATTTATGAGAATAGGACACTTTTTATACCATTTAAAATATTAGATATAGAATTTTATATTAAAATATTTTAATATATGCCTGTGATAAGGAACAAGACAATTTGTAGGAGGTGAGAACATAAATTTCTTAAAAAAACACCATGGATTAAAACATCAATATTTTAATTGAATAAAAAATATAGATTAATAAATTCTATACAAATAAAATTATAAAATTATAAAA
>QNYN01000032.1 GCA_003973585.1 Fusobacteriota bacterium
CTTCTACAAACCATTTAGGATAAGATAAGATTATATCAATTCTATCTTCTTCTAATAGTTTTTCTATGTCGTCATCTTTTTCATCTATAAAAGATCTCAAAACTCCATTTATGAATCCACCGATATATGTTCCACCTCTAGATTTTGCTACTTCTACTCCTTCATAGACTACTCCAGCATTATCAGAATCCATAAAATGAATTTGGTACATCGAAAGTCTAAGAAGATTTCTAACCCAAAGTTTATCTATTTTTTTTGTTCTTTTATCTATTTCATAATCAAGAAATATTACATTTCGAATTACTCCATAAAATACTTCTGTAATAAATCCTTTTTCACCACGAGTTAACCCTGGTAATGTTTCTTCTTTTTCTTTAAAATAATCATTTAATAATATATTAGAAAATTTTCCATGTTCATATTTACCTAATAACTCCACAATATCCATTTTTATGCTCAAAATAACACCTCTTCTACTTAAGTTTTTTTATTTTATTATACCATAATTTTTTATGTGAGACTATTAAATCCGATATTTACTCATATAAAAAAGCTCCCAAAAATGGGAGCAAAAATATAAAATTTATTTTTCGATTTTTAAAGAACCTGTTTTAGCAGCATTTAATAAATTTAAATTATTCATATAATCTAAACCACTTATTCTTTTATTTATTCCTACAACACCAATAGAACTTGTTGTAAAGATATATGGTAAATCTTCATTGATTTGTTCCATCATCTTTTCATAGATAGGTTTTCTTTTTTCTGTAGGGATTTCTTTTAGCCCTTCTACACATAGATCATCGACAACTTTACTTGAATATCCTGCAAAGTTATAAGGAGCTCCAGTTTTAAATACTGAAGATTGATCAGGATCTGCAAGTGGTGACCAACTAAGCATAACTGTGTCAAAAGTAGGTTTTTTGCTAAGAATATCTTTAATTAAAGCATTAAAATCAACTAATTGGATATCTACATCTACTCCTATTTCTTTCCAGTTTTCTTTTATAAGAGCTAACCAAGTTTTTCCAGTAGAACTTTCACCACTAGAAGAAGAAGTTTTTAAAGTAAATGTTAATTTTTTACCATTTTTATATCTAAATCCGTCTTCACCTAATTTCCAACCATCTTCTTCTAACATTTTTTTAGCTTTTTCAGGATTATATGCATAGTCATTTACATTTTTAGAATTAGCCCAATGTTGTGGAACTAAAGGTTGATTTACAACTTTTGCATATCCTTCTAATATTTTTTCTGCATAAAGTTCTCTATTTAATCCATAAGCTAGAGCTTGTCTTAAAGTTTTATCTTTAAATACATCTTTTCTCATATTAAATGCAATATATGAATATCCTGAAGGTGGAATTTTTTGAAAGTTAACTAAATTATTTTTAGAAGCAATTTCTTTTTCTCTACTAATTCTTCCTGTGATATTTGATATATCTAAATCTCCATTTGCAAGTGAAGGAGCAATAGATTCACTTGGTACATATTTAATTACAATTTTTTTAGGTTCTGAATTTCCTTGATAGTAGTCTCCAAATCTTTCTAAAACTACATATTCACCAGGTTTATATTCAGATAATTTATATGGTCCTGAACCTACAGGAGTTTCATTTTTAGCTAAAAAATCTGTTTTATAATTTTCTGCTTTATCATATTCATAATAATGTTTTGGTATAATTCCAGTTATAAAGTTATTTAATGATCTACCATTAGCTTCAGACATATTAAAAATAACTGTGTATTTATCTGGAGTTTCAATTCCACTTAGATATTTAGCCTTTCCATCTGCTACTTCTTTAAATCCTTTGATAGATTCTGAAGCTGGAGTAAATGCACCAACATATTCAGGTCTAGCAAGTAAACTATATGTAAATTTTACATCCTCAGAAGTAAGTTCTACACCATCTTGAAATTTAATCCCTTTTTTTAAATGGAAAATATATTGCATTTTATCTTCGTTATATTTAAAACTTTCTATAAAATTTCCAGGTTCAAATGTAAAGTCATTTTTAACTACTAATAATCCTTCGAAAATGTAATCATTAACAATACTATCATAGTTACTTATAGCAATAGTAGGATTAAATTTACCTTCAAATTTATTAGCTATAGCTACATTAACTATATCACCTCTTTTTTTTGCTGGATTTTCAATAGCTTTTTCAGTTTTTGCTTTATCAGAAACTTTAGTTTCGTTATTAGAACTATCTTTATCTTTACCACAAGCAAATAATGATAAAGCTAAGATAGACATTAATAATATTTTTTTCAATTTATACCTCCTATAATTTTATAAAATGCTAGCCTAAAATTTTAGACTAGCATCTATTTCTACTTATATTCTAATAGAAAAAATAAAATAATGCAGCAAACATCATGATTCCTGCTAAAAACATAAATAATAAAGGGATTATCCTTTTATAAAGATTCATTATCAAAAATAATACTTCTTTATTTGAAATATGTTCTCTGTTATAATCTATATTTTCTTTTTCTCTTTTAGTAAAGTCACTGTATTTCTTTAATTTTTTCATATTATTTTCTTTCCTTATTTTTAAAATTTAATCTACTTTATAACAAGCTACAAAATGTCCTTCTCTAATTTCTATCATAACAGATTCAGTATCTCTTTTTTTAGGATCTCTATCATCAATTTTATAACCTTTTGGAATTTTTACCCACTCTGGTAATTTTTCATTTTCATAATTTTTTGTATTTTTTCTTGGATGTGATTTAGGTATTGCAGATAATAATTTTTTTGTATAAAAATGAATAGGAGATTCAAATAATTTATTTGTATCTGCTAATTCTACTATCCTTCCAAAATACATTACAGCTATCCTATCAGAGATATGTTTTACAACTGATAAATCATGAGTTATAAAAAGGTATGTAAGTTCTTCTTCTGTTTGTAGCTCCTTTAAAAGGTTTATTACTTTGGCTTGTACAGAAACATCTAATGCAGATACAGACTCATCACAAACAATAAACTTAGGATTTAATGCTAATGCACGGGCTATACCAATCCTTTGTCTTTGTCCTCCACTAAATTCATGGGGATATCTTGTTAAATGATTAGGATCAACACCACATCTAGCAGCAGTTTCCCTTATATGAGTATATAATTCATTACTCTTTTTAAGATTATGAAATTTAACTGCTTCTCCGATAGTTTGCTCTACAGTTAATCTAGGATTTAATGAAGAGTATGGATCTTGGAAAATTATTTGCATTTCTTTTCTTAAATCATTCATTGTTTTTTTGTCGGCATCGTGGATATTTATTCCATTATAGAAAACTTCTCCATCAGTTTTTTCATATAAATTAATTAAAGTTCTACCAAGGGTAGACTTTCCACATCCTGATTCTCCTACAAGTCCTAAAGTTTCACCTTTTTTAATACTAAATGTAACTCCATCTACAGCCTTTACATGGTCAACAGTTCTCTTTAATATCCCTTTTTTTATTGGATAATATTTTTTTAAATTCTGTACTTCTATTAAGTTAACTTCTAAATTATCATTCATTATAAACCTCTTTAACCTTCCTTTTTTAAATGAACCCTAAGTTCTCTATTTTTTAGAGTTATCATCTGTGTGTCATTTCCGTGGTAAATTTCTTCTGTAACATTATATTTACCATCTTTATAAATTGCTATAGGATGTCCAATTTTTTCTGGCATAGAATAAAGAACATCAGTATCTGAGTCTATATGAGGCATAGAATTCATAAGTCCAATAGTATATGGATGAATAGGATTATCAAATAAATCATCAATTGTCGCAACTTCCATAACTTGTCCTCTATACATAACCACTACTCTGTCAGCAACTTCTGCAATTACACCTAAATCATGAGTTATAAAAATAGTTGAAGTATTAAATTCTTCTTTTATATCCTTTAATAATTTAAGTATCTCTGCTTGTATTGTAACATCTAATGCTGTAGTAGGCTCATCTGCAATAAGTAACTTTGGTTCACATAAAAGAGCCATAGCTATTACAACTCTTTGTCTTTGACCACCACTTAAATTATGAGGATATCCATTATAAACTCTTTCAGCACCTGATATTCCAACTTTTTCTAACATCTCTATTGCTTTAGCTTTAGCATCTTTTTTAGATAATTTTTGATGATAAAATAAAACTTCTGTAAGTTGATCCCCAATAGTTAATACTGGATTTAGAGAAGTCATAGGTTCTTGAAAGATAACAGACATATCACTACCTCTCATACTTCTCAACTTTTCAGGATCCATTGAAAATAAGTTTTCACCTTGAAATCTTATTTCCCCACCTTCTATAAATCCAGGTGGCATAGGAACAATTCCCATGACAGCCATAGTGGTAACACTTTTTCCACTACCAGATTCTCCTACAATTCCTAAAGTTTCACCTTCATAGACATCAAAACTTACCCCATCTACAGCTTTTACTATAGATTTATCTTCTTCTAATCTAAAATAAAATTTTAAATTATCTATTTCTAATATTTTTTTCATGAATAAACCTCGTTATTTTGATTTTGGATCAAGAGCATATCTTAAACCTGCTCCTACTAGATTAAAACACATTACCGTAATAAATATTGCTACTCCTGGAGTAACCCATATCCACCAATAATGTTGTATTGTGTAGATTGACTTAGCTTCGTTAATCATATTTCCCCAGGTAGCTGCTGTAGGAGAAACTAATCCTAAGAAAGATAACATCGATTCACTCAATATTGCTCCTGCCATCCCTAATGTTATAGAGATGATTAAATATGATGTAGTATTAGGTATTAAATGTACAAAGATTTTTCTTGTATCACTAAGACCTAATGCCTTTGTAGCTAACATAAACTCTTGTTCTCTAAGACTTAGAAGTTGTCCTCTAATTTGTCTTGCTATTCCTGTCCATCCTACTACACCTAAAACCATCATAACCATATATACATTTGGTCCTGTAATAGCTATCAAAGTAATAAGTAAAACCATTACTGGTAAAACATTAATTACTTCAATAAGTCTCATTATTAAATCATCTACTATACCACCGTAAAAACCAGCTATTCCACCCATTGTTACACCGATTACTGTAGAAATTCCTACTGCTACTAATCCTACTGTTAATGAAATTCTACTTCCATATAAAAGTCTAATAAATACATCTCTACCTGATTCATCTGTTCCTAAAATATGTGTTCCTCCAGGTGAGAATGGTTCTCCATTAATAAAAACATCCATATCTATTTGATCAGGCCCTATTCCAAGAATTTTTGAAATTTGAGGTGTGAATAGAGCAAGAAGTGCTATACACCCTAATAAAATTAGTGCTATTACTGCTATTTTGTCTCTTTTAAATCTCTTCAGCATAATTGCTAAAGGAGATTTTGATTTATTTTCCATCATCTTTCTCCTTTAATTATTTAATCTAATTTTACTCTAGGATCTACAATACCATAAACTATATCAGAGATTATATATCCTAATAACATTAGTGTGGCAAAAAATACATTAATTGCCATGATAAGAGGATAATCTCTAAATGTAACTGCTCCTAAGGCTATTGTTCCCATTCCAGGCCAAGCAAACATACTTTCAATTATGATACTTCCCCCAAAAAGTCCTCCTAATATCCCTGAAAACATAGTAACTATAGGAATTAAAGTATTCCTAAAAGCATGTTTATAAATAACAGTTTTTTCAGGAAGCCCTTTAGCTCTAGCTGTTCTTACATAGTCTTGACTTAAAACATTTAACATAAATGATCTAACAAACATAACCATCCCAGCAATACCTGTAGTTACCATAACTATTAGTGGTAATGTAGCATGATTAAGAACATCTAAAAAATGATCTATTCCTGTATATCCAGCTCCAGGTGTTACCATTCCAGAAAAAGGAAATAATCCAAAATCCATAGCTAATTTTTTTATAACTAATAAAGCTATAAAAAATGATGGACATGAGATTCCTGCTAGAGTGATAAATCCAATAAATTTATCGATATATGTATTATGTTTTACTGCTGAAATAACTCCTAATGGAATAGCAATTAAATTTGAAATAATAATTGCTGGAACAGCTAAGGTAAAGCTGTTCCACATATAAGTTTTAATAACTACTACTGTTGGCTTACTATATTGTATTGAATACCCCATGTCACCATGTATAGCAGCCCAAAACCAGTAAAAAAATCTTTTATAAACTGGTAAATCTAATCCTAATTGAGCTCTTAATTTAGCAACCATTTCTTTTGTCATATTTGGATCCATTTGACTTCCTACAGGATCTCCTGGAGCAAATGCAAATATAGTATAAATCATAGCTGACATCACAAATAATACAAGGATTGAGACTAATATTCTTCTAATTATGTACTTTAACATTGTTTCCCCCAATTCTTATTTTTCAAGTTTTAATGCATCTATTTTAGTTGCTTCTAAAACATCTAAATCTTTTTGATAATCTACTCCACTTATTCTTTTGTTTAATCCCATTACACCAATAGAACTAGTTGTAAAGATATATGGTAAATCTTCGTTGATTTCTTGCATCATTTTATCATAGATAGGTTTTCTTTCTTCAGTTGTAGATGCAGCTAATCCTTTTACACATAATTCATCTACAGTTTTATTTGAATACCCTACAAAGTTATTAGGCCCTTCAGTTGAAAAAATTGAAGTTTGATCTGGATCTGCAATTGTAGACCATCCTAACATAACAGTATCAAATGTTGGCTCTTCACTGTCAATATCCTTAACTAAAGCATTAAAGTCAACTAATTGAATGTCTACATCTACACCAATTTCCTTCCAGTTTTCTTTAATAAGAGCTAACCAAGTTTTACCAGTTGAACTTTGTCCACTAGAAGCTGATGTTTTTAATGCAAATGCTAATTTCTTTCCATCTTTGTATCTAAATCCATCTTTTCCAACTTTCCATCCATCTTCTTCTAACATTTTCTTAGCTTTTTCAGGATTATAAGCATAATCATTTACATTTTTAGAACTAGCCCAGTGTTGAGGAACTAATGGTTGGTTTATAACTTTTGCATATCCTTCTAATACTTTATCAGCATAAAGTTCTCTATTTAATCCATAAGCTAATGCTTGTCTTATTGTTTTATCTTTAAATAAATCTTTTCTCATGTTAAATCCAATATATGAATATCCTGATGGAGGAGTTTCTTGGAAATTAACTAAGTTATTTTTAGAAGCGATTTCCTTTTCCTTACTTTTTCTTCCAGGAATACTTGCTACATCTAAATCTCCTTTAGCTAAAGCAGGTGAAATAGAATCAGTAGGTATATATCTAATTACTATTTTTTTAACATCTGATCCACCTAAGTGATAATCTTCAAATCTATCTAAAATTACATATTCTCCTGGCTTATATTCAGCTAATTTATATGGTCCTGATCCTAAAGGAGTTTCATTTTTAGTTAAAAATTCAGTTTTATAATCTTCAGGTTTAGCATACTCATAGTAGTGCTTTGGCATTATTCTAGTTACAAAGTTATTTAATGATCTAGCATTAGCTTCTGACATATTAAAAATAACTGTATATTTATCTGGAGTTTCAATTCCACTTATATATCTAGCCTTTCCATCCGCCACTTCGTCAAATCCTTTTATAGATGCTGATGCAAATGCAGATCTTCCATCGTACTCAGGTCTTGCATATAAACTATATGTAAATTTTACATCATCAGCTGTAAGCTCTACACCATCTTGGAATTTAACACCTTTTTTTAAGTGGAAAATATATTGCATCTTATCTTTGTTGTATTCAAAACTATCTACTAAACTTCCAGGTTTAAATACAAAGTCATTTCCATAAGTTAATAATCCTTCAAAGATATAACCATTAACCATACTATCATAAGTAGTTGTTGAGATTGCAGGGTTAAATTTCCCTTCAAATTTAGCAGTTATTGATAAGTTAAGTGTTCCACCTCTTTTTTTAGCTGGATTATTTAC
>QNYN01000145.1 GCA_003973585.1 Fusobacteriota bacterium
AAAGATTTTAAAAAAGTTTATTCTAATAATAGTATCAATAGAAAAATAATTTCTCTTAGGGGATTTTTTAAGTTTTTTTATAAAAAAGGTGTGATAGATACTATGCCTTTAGAAAATATAAAAAGTTTACCGCCAGAAAAAAAGAAATTAGAAGTTTTGACTTTTGAAGAAATAGAAAAATTAAGAAGTGTAATTGGAGATACACCAAAAGAATATAGGGATAAATTAATATTAGATATCCTTTATGAAACGGGATTACTTATTTCAGAAGTTTTAGAAATAAGATGTGAGGATCTTTCTAATAATAATTATAAAACATTGACTCAAATTAAAGGAACTAAAATAAATTTAATTACTTTAGATGATGATTTAAGTTCTCGTCTAAGAATATTTGTAGAAGAAAAAAGAGATGAGTTACGAAATAAAAATAGTAAGGTATTTTCTAGTATTTCTAGACAAAATTTTCGTGCTAGATTAATAAAATATGGAAAGATGGCAAATATAGAAAAAGAAATTTATACCCATATGATTAGAAATACAGTATTAAAAAATATATTAGATAAACAAGGTGCCCATATAGTAAAAGAAAGAATGGGATATTCTACAATTAAAAATACTAGCCTTTATTCAGGGAGAAATACCCAAAAAATAAAAGAGAAATATATGGAAATTGGAATTGGAGAAGAGTAAAAAATATAAAATTATATAAGGAGCAAAAATAATGAAATCAGGATTTATAGCAGTAGTAGGAAGACCAAATGTAGGAAAATCTACACTTATGAATAAAATAGTAAATGAAAAAGTAGCAATTGTATCGAATAAAGCAGGGACAACAAGGGATTCTATAAAGGGAATATTGACTATTCAAGATTGTCAATATGTATTTATTGATACTCCTGGGATACACAAACCAAAACATCTTTTAGGGGAACATATGACAAATACAGCCATAGCAGCTTTAAGGGAAGTAGAAGCTGTAATGATGGTTTTAGATGGAACTCAAGAGATTAGTACAGGGGATCAATTTGTTTTTGATAAAATAATGAAAGCACCAAATACTCCAAGGATTGCAGTTATAAATAAGATAGATCTTATGAAAGATGAAGAGATTGAAGAGAAAAAAGAAGAAATTAAAGCAAAATTAGGAACTTTTAATGAAATTATTACTATGTCAGCTGAATATGCTATTGGTATCCCTAAATTATTAAAGGCTTTAGAGCCATATTTAGAAGAAGGAGTTATGTATTATCCAGAGGATATGTATACAGACATGCCTATTTATAAAATGATTATAGAAATAGTTCGTGAAAAAATATTAAACAAAACTCGTGATGAAATCCCTCATTCTATTGCCGTTGAAATAATTAATGTTACTAGAAGAGAAAATGGTAAAGATTGTTATGATATAAATATCTATGTTGAAAGAGATTCACAAAAAGGTATCGTTATTGGAAAAAGAGGAGCTCTTCTAAAAGCAGTAGGAACAGAAGCTAGAAAAGATATTGAAACTCTTTTAGGGAAAAAGATTTATTTGAATTTATGGGTAAAAGTAAAAGATAAATGGAGAAAAAAGAAGCCATTTTTAAAAGAATTAGGATATAATTTAGACGAAATATAAAAGTTAAAATTATAGAAAAAAGGGAGATTAAGATGATAAAAGCAGTTATGCTAGATTTAGATGGAACGCTACTTACTGATGATCATATTATTAGTGACACCAATAAAGAAGTATTGAAAAAGTTAATAGAAAAAGGAGTTAAAGTATATTTAGTTACAGGGAGAAGTTTTGATGCTATGAAACAATATCATCAAGAGCTAGGGCTAGATACTCCTGCTATCTGCTATAATGGTGCTAAAATAGTTTATCCTAATGGTGAATTTAATGAATATCCTATTAGAGATAATGAGCTAAAAACCCTTATTGATATTGCTCACGAAACAGAAACACACTTAAATATTTATCAACATGAAGTTTGGTATTGTGAAAATACAGAAAATGAAGAAACAAAAACATATATACATATTTCAGGATTAACTCCTACTCAAATAAATTTTAATGATTTGAAAGAATTATTTTCTACTAAAATTTTATATATAGCTGATCATGAAAAATTATTAGAAGTTGAAAGGGAGATAAAAAGCAGATTAGGAAATAAAGTTTTTACTACATTTTCAAAACCTTTTTTCTTAGAAGTCTTGTATGGTGATGTAAATAAAGGATCTACCATGGAAAAAATAATGAAAAAAGAAGGAATAGATTTAGCAGATGTAATAGCCTTTGGTGATGGATTAAATGATTTGGAGATGCTACAAATGGCAGGGATAGGAGTAGCTATGGAAAAATCATTTCCTGAATTATTAAAAGTAGCAGATGAAGTAACAGGTTCTAATAATGAATCTGGAGTAGGAGAGTTTTTAAAAAGGTATTTATAAAATATTCTTTTTCTCAGGTTTTAAAATTAAAAAATACTAAAAACTCCTAAAGTTTTCAAAAAAATTATTTTACAGTAAAAAAAATATATGCTATAATGTTTAAAAATAAAAACAATAGTAATAAATAAAAAAATAAAAAGTGAGCTGATCGATATGAAAAACTTAGAAATCAGACAATTAAATATGACAATGATGATGATGCTTTGATTAGAGTTTGGAACTTAAATTTTTTAGATTTAAGAACAAACTCGTTTTGTAATAATTTACGAGTTTGTTCACAAGCATCTTAACAGAAAGCCTGTGGAAAACTCCACAGGCTTTTATTTTTTTTAAATATTTGGAGGTAAAAAATGAAAATTGGAATTATTGGAATTGGTACTGTAGGGAGAGAAGTTCTTAATATTATTTCTTCTCAAAGGGAAAAAATTGAAAACTTTTTAGGAGATGAAATAGAAATTATAAAAATTTGTAATAGAACTCCTAGGGAAGAATATAAAAATTATTCATTTACTTCAGACTACAGAGAAGTTTTAAATGATAATTCTATAGATACTGTAATTGAATTAATGGGAGGAATAGAAATTCCTTTAGAGATTGCTAGAGAAACTTTAAAAGCTAAAAAGAATTTAATTACAGCTAATAAAGAACTTTTAGCT
Organism: Fusobacteriota bacterium; assembly: GCA_003973585.1. Next base: position 3,090 of record QNYN01000145.1, read on the forward strand.
ATTCATGGAAAAGAGTTATTTGAATTAGCTAAGGAAAAAGAAGTGAAAATATTTTTTGAAGCAGCTGTAGGAGGAGGAATTCCAGTATTAACTCCACTAAAAGAATCACTTTTCCCAAATAATTTTAAAAAAATAAGAGGGATACTAAATGGAACTGCTAATTATATATTAACTCAAATGAGTGAAGGTGCTAGTTATGAAAGTGCTTTAGAAGATGCAACTAAAAAAGGATATGCAGAAGCTGATCCAACATATGATGTAGAAGGTATTGATACTGCTCATAAAATTAGTTTACTTAGCTATTTAGCATGGGGAGATTTAGTAGAATTTGATAAAATAAAGACAGAAGGAATAACAAAGTTATCGCTAGAAGATATAGAGAATGCAAAGAAAAATAATAAAAGATATAGATTATTAGGAGAAGCAGTTATAGATGAAAAAACAAAAAAAGTAACTTTATCTGTTTCACCAAAGTTAGTAGAAAAAGGAGAAATCTTCTATGAAGTTAATGGTGTATATAATGCTGTTGAAATAGAAGGAAGTTATACAGGAAAGACAATATTTTATGGTGAAGGAGCAGGGGGATCTGCTACAGCAAATGCTGTAATTTCAGATATTTATAAAATAGCAAATAGTAGAAGTTGGCAAAGATAGATTAAATATCTTAAAGAAATAAAAAAATTTAAGGAGGCCAAAATTATGGCATATAAATTTGAAACATTGCAACTACATGCAGGACAAGTAAAAGACACTTTAACAGGAGCTAGAGCAGTACCTATTTATCAAACAGCATCATATACTTTTAAAGATACAGATCATGGAGCTAGATTATTTAATTTAGAGGAAGAGGGAAATATCTATACAAGGATAGGAAATCCTACAACTGAAGTATTAGAAAAAAGAGTAGCAGCATTAGAAGGTGGAGTAGGAGGATTAGCAGTAGCATCAGGATCAGCAGCTATAACTTATGCTTTACTTACCATAGCAAAAGTAGGAGATGAAATAGTTTCAGCAAAGGGAATATATGGTGGAAGCTATAATTTCTTATCTAATACAATAGAAGATTTTGGAATAAAAACTAGATTTTTTGATACTAATAATCTAGAAACATTAGAAAAAGCCATAACTCCTAAAACAAAAGTTATCTTTATAGAAACATTAGAAAATCCAACAGGACAAATTGTAGATTTAGATAAAATATCAGAGATAGCTAAAAAATATAAATTGCCTTTAGTAGTTGATAATACATTTGGGACACCATATTTAATAAGACCTATTGAACATGGAGCAAATATAGTAGTTCATTCAGCAACAAAATTCTTAGGAGGTCACGGAACAACAATAGCTGGTGTTATTGTAGATGCTGGAAATTTTGACTGGAAAGATGAAAAATTTGAATCATTTAATATTCCAGATCCTGGATATCATGACTTAGTTTATTCTGATTTAGGAGAACAAGCATTTATAGTAAAAGCTAGAGTTCGTTTATTAAGGGATACAGGAGCAGCACTTTCACCCTTTAATGCTTTTTTAATCTTACAAGGGATAGAAACGCTTTCTCTTAGAGTAGAAAGACATGTGGAAAATTCAAGAAAGGTTGCTGAATATTTAAGTAACCATCCAGAAGTAGAGTGGTTAACACACCCAGAATTTACTACAGAAGAACAAAAAGAATTGGCAAAAAAATATTATAAAAAAGGTGTAGGATCTATATTTACTATTGGATTACACGGTGGTAAAGAAAGAGCAAAAAGATTTATAGAAAGTTTAGAAATATTTTCTCATTTAGCAAATGTAGCTGATGCCAAATCATTAATTATTCATCCTGCTACTACAACACATGGTCAATTAAGTGATGAACAATTAGAAGCAACAGGAATAAAACCTAATATGATAAGAATTTCAATAGGGTTAGAAAATATAGATGATCTTATAGGAGATCTAGAAAATGCAATAAAAAAATCTAAATAAAAATCTAAATATAATAAGGAGTTAAATTATGAAAATAAAAGATTTGTTTAAAAAGAAAAAAACATTAATATCATTTGAGATATTTCCACCAAATAAAAAATTCCCAGTGGAAAAAATATATAAAGTTATCGATGAATTAGCAGATTTAAAACCTGATTATATAAGTGTTACATATGGAGCAGGTGGAACTACTCAAGGTAGAACAGTAGAGATAACAAAGAGAATAAAAAATGTAAACAATATAGAAACAATGGCTCATCTAACTTGTATAGGAGCAACTAAAGAATCTATAGATGAAACTTTAGCACAATTAAAAAATAATGGTGTAGAAAATATTTTAGCACTTAGAGGAGATATACCTAGAGATCAAAAACATGATTCATATTTTAGTTATGCTAGTGACTTAGTAAAACATATAAAACAAAGTGATGATTTTTCTGTAGCAGGAGCTTTTTATCCAGAAGTTCATTTTGAAAATAATGATTTATTAGATCTTTTTAATTTAAAAACAAAGGTAGAAGCAGGAACAGACTTTTTAGTTTCACAACTATTTTTTGATAATGAAGATTTTTATGCATTTAGAGAAAAAACTAAAAAAATAAATATTAATGTTCCTTTAGTAGCAGGAATATTACCTGTAACAAATTATAAGCAAATTCAAAAGATAAAGGAACTTTGTAATGCAAGAATTCCTAGAAAATTTCAAGTTATCTTAGAAAAATTTAAAGATAATCCAAAGGCTTTAGAAGAAGCAGGAATAGCCTTTGCTACCGAACAAATTATAGATTTAATTGCTTCTGGAGTAGAAGGAATTCATATTTATACAATGAATAAATCAGATGTAACTAGAAAAATATTAGAGAATATAAAACACATTCGTGAAAGTATCGAGGAGGTAGAGTAAAATATCTATTCTATGTAATAATAATTTAAGAGGTATAGAAGAGTCTAAAAAAACTGGTATTATTTTTGAAAATAATACCAGTTCTGAAAAAAGTATAAAAATAGGAATAATAAATTTAATGCCTTTAAAAGAAGAAACAGAAACTCAATATTTTAATCTCTTAGGTAGGTACAATAAAATTATTGAAATAGAATTTTTATATCCAGATACTCATATTTCGAAAAATACATCCATGGAATATTTGAAAAAAAATTATATACCATTAAGTAAATTAGAAGAAAGAAATTATAAAGGGTTAATTATAACAGGAGCTCCTGTAGAAACTCTAGAATTTGAAGAAGTTAATTATTGGGAAAATTTAAAAACAGCATTTGATTTAGATATTCCTAGTGTGTTTATTTGTTGGGCTAGTCAAGGTGCTTTATATCACCATTATAAAATTTTAAAATACCCATCAAAAGAGAAGATATTTGGGATCTTTAATCATAGTGTTACTAAAAATCCTTTGATTCCTTTGGAAAATTTTGATGCACCACATTCTAGACACACATACAATAAAAAAGAAGATTTATTAAAAGCAGATCTTTTAATAATAGGAGAAAATGAAAAGGCAGGAGTATATATGTCTGCTACAAAAGACCTAAGAAATATATATATAGCAGGACATGGAGAATATAGTATCGATACTTTAGATAAAGAATATAAAAGAGATCTACAAAATATTCCTGAAAATTATTATAAAAACGATGATCCCACTAAAGAAATATTATTTACTTGGGATAAACATAGGGAAATTCTATATAAAAATTGGATTGAGATAATAGAAAAAGAAATTTAAAACTAACGGAGGTAGAGAAAGTGGGAATTATTGTTCAAAAATTTGGAGGGACCTCTGTAAAAAATACAGAACGAATATTAGAAGTTGCTAGAAAAGTTATAGAAAGAAAAAAAGCAGGTGATGAAATAGTAGTAGTTTTATCAGCTCAAGGTGGATATACAGATATTCTTTTAGAGAAAGCACATAAAGTTTCAAGTCATCCTAAAAAAAGAGAATTAGATGTACTTTTATCAACTGGAGAACAAATTTCTATAGCTCTTTTAGCTATGGCAATAGAAAATTTAGGAGAAAAAGCTATTTCATTTACTGCATCACAATTAGAAATAAAAACTTGTAGTAATCATAATTGTGCTCAAATTATAGATATAAATAAAGAAAAATTAAAAACTGCATTAGATGATGGATATATAGTAATAGTAGCAGGATTCCAAGGAATAGACTCTAATGGAAATATAACAACTTTAGGTAGAGGTGGATCTGATACTACAGCTGTAGCTTTAGGAGTAACTTTAGATGCAGAGGAAGTAGAAATTTATACAGATGTTGATGGTGTCTATTCAGCAGATCCTAGGATAGTTAGAGATGCAAAAAAAATAAAGACAATTGCTTATAATGAAATGATTGAAATGGCTGGAAATGGAGCTAAAGTTTTACATACTAGAAGTGTAGAATTAGCTTGTAAATACAACATAAAAATACATTTAAGATCCTCATATACATGGGAGGAAGGAAGTATTATCAAAGGAGAAGATAAGATGGAAAAACAAGTAATTAGAGGAATTACCCACAGTAAAAATTTATCTAAAATAACTTTAAGAGATACTCCACATAAATTAGCAGATGTTATTAGTACATTAGCTAATAGAGGATTAAATATAGATATTATCACTCATGATTTTGATCCTGAAAGGGGAGCTACAATATCTTGTGTTTTAAAACAAGATATATTAGATAGATATGATGATACTCTTAATATCTTTACCCTTACTGCTCCTACAGGTATCGGAAAAACTCTGACATCGTTAGAGTTAGCTTTGAAAATCCAAGAGAAGAGACAGCTGAGTAAAATTGTGTATATCTTGCCATTTACCTCTATCAT
>QNYN01000107.1 GCA_003973585.1 Fusobacteriota bacterium
CTACCATAAGAAACTACATTTCCATCTATTCTTAATCCTGGAGTACTCATTAATCCTGCTTCCATGATTTTTACGATATCTTCTTCTTTGATAACTTCAGCTTCTACTCCTGCTACCTCTAATGCCTTTAATACTCTGTTATATAATTCCTTACAATTTTTACACCCTGTTCCTAATACTTCAATTTTCATAATTTTATTCCTCCTTTTATTTTTATTATTCTAATAGTTATTTTTAAACTAATTCATAATGACCTTTTCTTTTTCTCATTTCAAATCTTGCTATAAATAATGCTGCTAACACCCCTACTATAAACATTATAAATGAAGCGTTAAAAAATATTTTTGCTGGTCCGCTTGTATCCATTAATTTTCCATTTAATACAGTTCCTGTTGCTCCTCCTACAAACATACAGAAAGAAGCTAATGACATAGCAGTTCCTCTAGCAGTAGGTAATTTTTCTTGTGCAGTTCCAATAAGTGATGATTGCATAAAGATAAATGCTATTCCAAATCCTATTAATGATACTCCTATAATATATACATTAGTAGTATTTGATAGTGATAATAAAGATACAAATCCTAACATTCCTGCTACTACTAAATAACTATTACCTAACTTAACTTTAACTTTTGGTGCAACCTTTCCACCAAAAACAGTTCCAATACCAAATAATGATAAAACTAAACCAATTTGTAACACATTAAAATCTGTAATACTTTCTAATAATTTTCCTGAATATGTAAATGTTCCAAATACTGAGAATCCTACAAAGAAGATAACAGCTACTAATCTCATAAATCTGTAGTTAGTTAATGGTGCTTTGTAAGCTGCTAAAATACTTAATTTTGCATCACTTGTTTTATCTTTTTCAAGAATTTTTAACATTACTAATCCCATAATTAATTCTGCAACTCCGTAGAAGATGTAAACAAATCTCCAAGATCCAAAGTATGCAAGTGATCCTCCAATAGCTGTTGCTGTTGCTCCTCCTAAAAACATAAGTCCCATTACTTTAGCAAGAGCTTTTTGTCTATCTTTTCCAAACATTTGTCCTACTAATGCCATTGTGATAGGGAATATTCCTGCTCCAAAAGCTCCATTCATAGCTCTTAGAAAAATTAATGATGGTAAGTTAAAGGCAAATCCTCCTAAAATACTAAAAACTGCAGTTCCTATTGCTGAAATATTAATTATCTTTGTTTTTCCAAATTTATCTGATAATGGTCCTAATAATAATGTAAAGAACCCAAATGAAAGCATATATGCTGTTACTGATAATGCTGCTGTACTTGTAGGAATATTTAAATCTAGAGCTATATTCCCTAATAAAGGAGCTGCTGCATAGTTATCCCCATTGGCTAAAAATGCCATAATTCCTAAAATCATTAAAACTTTATTTTTCTTCTTAAGTGTATCCATATTCTTTCCTCCTTAATTTATTTTCAACTTATAAGAATGCGTTAAACAAGTATCCAACTATTAAGATTCCTGTTCCTACAATTCCTACAAATATTGCTATTAATTTAGGTTTAACTACTTTTTTTAATAAAATCATTTCTGGAAATGATAGTGCTGTTGTTGCCATCATAAATGATAGTGCTGTTCCAATTCCTACCCCTTTATTTATTAAAGCTTCTGCAATAGGGATTGTTCCCATGGCATTTGAATATAAAGGTATTGCTATAACTGTAGCTACTAACACTCCAAATGGATTTTCTGGTCCTGCATATTTAGCTAATAATTCTTCTGGAGCCCATCCATGAATTAATGCTCCTACTCCTATTCCAATCATTAAATATAACCAAATTTTTTGAACAACTTCTTTTACATTTTCCTTAGCAAATTCTATTCTATCTTTTCTAGTTAATTCTTTTATCTCTTGTTGTCCTAACTTCATCTTATATACATATTCTTCTACATATTTTTCTAATTTTAAAATATGAATTAAATATCCACCTACAACTCCTATAACTACTCCAGCTATAGCATATAAAACAGCTACTTTTACTCCAAAAGCTCCTAATAAAATTACAAATGCTGCTTCATTTACTATTGGAGAAGTTATTAAAAATGAAAATGTAACTCCTAATGGAATTCCTCCCTCAACAAATCCTATAAATAATGGAACACTTGAACATGAACAAAATGGTGTTACTGTTCCTAACAAACTTGCCATTACATGGGATTTAAATCCACCTAATTTTTCTAAAGTTCTTTTTGTCTTTTCTACAGAAAAATAACTTCTTATATATGAGATAGCAAATATCATAATTGATAATAATATCAAAATCTTTATTACATCATAAATAAAGAAGTGTACCGACTCAAATAAATGAGTTCCTTGTTGCATGTTGAACTTTAATAGTAAATTAGTCACTAACTCTTCTAGCCAACCAAAATTAAAAATATAACCTAACATTTCTTTCCTCCCGCCTTCTCATTTAACAAAAGAAGAATTTAATTATTTACTTATATGGTGATATTATCACATTAAGTTTTTGTCGTCAAATTTTTTTTGATTTTTTTAGTCTTTTTTAATAACATCATATCTTTTTCTTTTTTAGAATCTGTGATATTATATAATTAAATAATTAAATTATATGAGGTGAGTTAATGAAAACAGATTTAGAAGTTAAAATTTTTAAAGCACTAGGGCATCCTGTTCGTTTAAAAATTGTTAAAGCATTATTAAAAAAAGAGGTTTGTGTGTGTCAATTACTTGAAAGTACTGAATTTTCCCAAGCTAATTTATCACAACATTTAAAAGTCCTTCACAATGCTGGGCTTATAACCAAAAGAAAAGATGGAAGTTTTTCTCATTATAGTTTAACTAATCCAAAAATCGTAAAATTAATTAAAATCTGTGAAGATATTACAACAGATTATATAAAAAGGTTGATATAGTATTATGAAAAAAAAATATGATTTAACTGAAGGTAACATCTTATATAAACTTACATTATTGTCCCTACCTATTATGGGAATGTCTCTTATACAAATGGCATACAATATGATAGACATGATATGGATAGGACGATTAGGGAGTGGAGCAGTGGCAGGGGTTGGAACTGCTGGATTTTTCTTAAAATTTGGATTTGCTTTATCTTCTATTATTTTTATAGGGACAGGAGTTCGAACTTCTCAAGCTGTAGGTAGTAAAGATTTAAAAAAAGCAAATTCTTATGCAGAAACCTCTATCATAAATACCATAATTCTTATTACTTTATTTATAGTATTTATTTTAGTTGCTAAAACTTCTCTAATAGATTTTTTTAATTTAAATAATCCAGAAATTGAAAAAATGGCTTTAGATTATATGACTATTACAGCATTTGGTATTTTCTTTTCTGCTTTGTCTTTGGTATTTACAAGGATATTCAATGGACATGGAGATAGTAAAACACCTTTTTATATCACTAGTATAGGACTTATATTAAATATAGCTTTAGATCCTATCCTTATTTTTGGACTTTTTGGTATTCCTAAATTAGGAGTTGTAGGAGCTGCTATTGCTACTGTTATTGCTCAAACAATTGTTTCAACTATCTTATTTATTCATTTACGAAAAAAGTATAAAATTTTTACAGATGGATTTCATTATGATAAAGAAAAAACTAAAGACATTATGAAATTAGGAATTCCAGTGGCAACACAAAGGGTTTTATTTACTGGATTTTCAGTAATTATCGCTCGTATTATTGCACATTGGGGTGCTGATGCTATTGCCGTTCAGAGGGTCGGAGTACAAATAGAATCCCTTTCATGGATAACTGCAGGTGGATTTCAAGGAGCTTTAGCTGCTTTTGTAGGACAAAATTACGGTGCTAAAAAATATCATCGTATAAAAAAAGGATACTTTAATGCTATAGGTATAATTAGTGTACTTGGAATTTTCGTAAGTTTTATCCTTATAGTTTTTCCAGAACCTATATTTAAGATATTTTTACAAGAAGAGAGTATAGTAAAATTAGGAGCTGATTATTTAAGAATATTAGGAGTATCCCAATTATTTATGGTAGTTGAGATGACTACAGTAGGAGGTTTCCAAGGGATAGGAAAAACATTACCACCATCTATTGTTAGTATAATCTTAACAGGAGCTAGAATTCCAATGGCATTACTACTTTCTGCTACAGCATTAGGATTAGATGGAATTTGGTGGAGTATCTCAATTAGTAGTATATTTAAAGGAATAGTATTACCAATATGGTTTTTAATATATTTGAAAAAATTTAATGATAATAAAAAATATTCTTAATTCAATTGATCGCATAGGTAAAACTATAAATGGAGGTTAGTGTGAAAAATTTGATAAAAATAATTAATGATAAAAAACTAAATAGATTTTTGACTAAATGTAATTTTGGTCTTGAAAAAGAAAATGTTAGAGTAGACTCTTTTGGTCATCTTGCTCTTACTAGACATCCTCGAGCATTTGGTAATAAAATGAAAAACCCATATATTACAACTGATTTTTCTGAAAGTCAAATAGAGATGATTACACCATCTTTAGATACAATAGAAGAAACTTATAGTTTTTTAGAAAGTTTACACGATATGATTTCGTTAGAATTAAAAGATGAATATCTATGGCCACAAAGTACTCCTCCATCTTTACCTGATAAAGACGAGATTCCTGTTGCTAATTTTTGTGACTGTGAAACAGGGTTAGAAGCTGGAGAATATAGAGATTATTTAGCTAAAAAATATGGAAAGAAAAAACAACTTTTATCTGGAATTCACTATAATTTTTCTTTTAAAGATGAATTTTTACACCTTCTACACAAAGACAGCGATATTAAAGATTTTAAATTATTTAAAGATCAAGTTTATCTAAAAATAGCTAAAAATTTCTTTAAACATAGATGGATATTAATCTATTTATTCGGTGCTAATCCTAGTGTTCATGATTCATATGATATTCACTGTGAAGAAGGGTGTGGAACTTGTTGTTCTGACGATAATGACGGATCTGTATTTTTAGATAAAATAGCTCCTAATTCCCTTTCTTATACAGATGGTAATTCATTTAGAAATGGATTATGTGGATATAATAACAAAGAATTTTTTAATATTTCATATAATTCTAGAGCTGAATATGTAGAAGATATAAAAAAATTAATAAAAAGTAAAAAACTTAAAAATGAAAAAGAATATTATAGTCCTATTAGATTAAAGGCAAAAGATAATACTAATTTATTAAAATCTATAGAAGAAGATGGAATTGAATATTTAGAAGTTCGTCTTCTTGATTTAAATCCTATGGTTAAAACTGGGCTATCTATCGATCAACTTTATTTTGTTCATATGTTTTTACTTTATTGTTTATTTACTGAAAGTGATTCTCTTACAGAGGATGAAATTAAATACGGTAATCTTAATCATGAATTAGTTGCTCATTATGGTAGAAGGGAAAATTTAGAGTTATTCTGCAATTGTACTCAAGAATTTAAACTTCTAAAAGATTTAGGGTTAGGTTTAATAGAAAATATTGATAGGATTATAAAAGATTTAGGAATTTGTACTACTGAATACTCTAATTCTCTTAGGGAAGCTATCGAATCACTACTAAATCCAGATAATATTTTAGCAGCTCAAGTAGAAAAGGGAATAAAAAAAGAAGGGTTTATTGACTTTAATCTAAACCTTGCAAAAAAATATTATGAAGAAAGTAAAATAGATAGTTTTTCATTAAAAGGATATGAAGATTTAGAACTTTCAACTCAAATTTTATTGAAAGATGCTATTAAAAGAGGGGTAAAATTTGAAATTCTAGATAGAAAAGAAAATTTTGTTGCATTAAAAAATGAATTCAAAACAGAATATGTAGTACAAGCAACTAAAACTTCTTTAGATTCTTATAGTACAGTTCTTATGATGGAAAATAAATTGGTCACTAAGAAAATCTTGGAAAGAAACAAAATAAAAGTTCCTAAAGGTGGATACTATACTAATATTGAAGATGCTTTAATAGAACATTATAAATATTCTGGAACAAAAACTGTTGTAAAGCCTAATTCTACAAATTTTGGTTTAGGTATAACAATTTTACCAAAAGATTTTTCTATGGAAGATTACGAAAATGCACTTAAATTTGCCTTTAATGAAGATAGTTCTGTCTTAGTAGAAGAATTTATCGAAGGTAAAGAATATAGAGTTTTTGTATTAAATGGAAAAGTTGTTGGGATTTTACATAGAGTTCCTGCAAATGTAGTGGGAGATGGGAAGTCTACTATTACGCAATTGGTAGAAGAAAAAAATAAAGATGTCCTTCGAGGTACTGGATATAAAAAGCCACTGCAAAAAATATTTTTAGGAGAAGCTGAAGCTACATTCCTAGAAACTCAAGGTTTAGATTTTAATTATATTCCCAAAAAAGATGAAATTGTCTATCTTCGTGAAAATTCAAATATTAGTACTGGAGGAGATAGTATAGATTTTACCGATGATATTTTAGATGAATATAAAGAGATTGCTATCGATGCAGCAAAAGCTGCTGATGCAACAATTTGTGGGGTCGATCTTATGATTAAAGATATTAAAGAATTACCAAATGATTCTAATCATGGAATTATTGAAATTAATTTTAATCCTGCTATCCATATTCATTGCTATCCTTATAAAGGTAAAAATAGAGATTTAGGAAATAAAATTTTAGATACTTTAGGATTTTAAAAAGATTCTTTCTTATCTTTACACTTAAAAAGTGCAGAAACCATATTTGATTTCTGCACTTTTTTTATTTTTCTAAATAATCTTTAAATCCATTACTATAAACTTCTGACATATCAGATTTTACAATCATTACTTCTAAATTTTCTGTATTATTTACAAACTCTAATACATCTTCTATAGGCATAGAAAAGAAAGCAGTAGAATACATATCAGTTAAAAATCCATTTTCTCCAATTACTACTACCATTTTTCTATCTCTTACTGGGTATCCAGTTTCTTTATCTATCAAATGATGATATTTTTTTCCATCTATCTCTACAAATGTTTGGTAATCTCCAGAAACACCCATAGATTTGTCGGCTAATCCTATTACATGATAAAGTTTAGAAGGATCTTCAGGATTTTGTAATCCAATTTTCCAAGTTTTTCCTTCTGGTTTTGTATGTAATGTTTCTATACTAGAAATTGCACTAATAAAAGCACTGTCTACTCCATTTTCTTCTAATATCAATCTTGCCCTATAGATAGCATATCCTTTTAAAAATGAACCTGTATCTATTTCATTTTTATTTTCTTTCAATTTTATTTTATTGCCATTTATCACTATGTTATTAGCATCTACTTTTGATATAGCTATTTCTAGCTCTTCTTTAGTGGGAATTTTTACTTCTACATCTTCTTCAAAGAATCCCCATAATTTCATAAGAGGAGTAATAGTTATATCATATTTTCCCTTACTTAATTCATGAGTTTTTTCTATACTTTTAAACAAAAAAAGTCCTTCTTCATCTAATTCAAATTCCTTACCAGGATGAGTATTAACATTATAAACAACACTATTTTCTTTGTGAGTATTATATTTATTGTCTATTCTTTCTATTTCATCAAAGGCTAATTCCATAGCTTTTTTAGCCTGTGTTTCATCATTTGAATAAACTACCATATTTATCATAGTTCCAAATGCAAATTTAGTTTCTTCAATTTTTTTAGGTTCTTTTTTCCCACAACCAATTAATGTTAGGAGTAATAGTAAAAATGATAATATTTTTTTCATAACTCACCTCTCTTTTTATGATTTAAGTAAAATAAAAGCCCTAGTCTTATAATAAAACTAGA
>QNYN01000003.1 GCA_003973585.1 Fusobacteriota bacterium
GGTATCTTTCTGTGTTTTTTTAATTCTTTTTCTAATTCTTCGGATTTCTTTATTCCTTGAATATTGTTAAAATGTTTTTTACTAAACTTTACACTACTAAAATCTTTTGGATTTTGAGTTTTTAAAAGAGAAATATTTCCACTTAATTCTAGGATATCGTGGTGTCCTTTAATATTCATAGGATCCCAAATATAAGTTAATTTAGAGTCTTGGCTAAGTGAGTGCTTTACTGTGTGGAGTGTCCCAGAGTTTTTAGAAGTAGCTACTACAAATATCCCACGGGTTAATCCACTTTGTAGTCTATTTCTTTGAGTTAAAAATATATCTTCTATTTTTCTAGAAGGATGAATTTCAGATAATAAAAACCCATTTTTCTCTAAAATTTCATAAGCTAGTTTTTCATTTTCTTTAGGATATATTTTTTGAGCTAACCCATATCCTAATACTGCTCCTGTAAGTCCTCCCTTTTTGAGAGAGCCTATATGCCCATAGGTATCTATTCCTAGAGCTAAGCCACTAATGTTCCACCAACCCATGTCATATAGCGATTCAGCCACTTTTATAGCTACTTTCTCACTATACTTTGGTTCTACCTTTCGAGATCCAATTATAGCTAAAGATTTTTCCAATTCTTCATCTGATGGAAGATTTCCTTTTACAAATAAAGTAAATGGAGGATCTGAGAGTTCTTTTAGAGATTTAGGGTACTTTTTATCATTAAAATTTATTATTTCTATATTTTCTTTATGACATAATTCAATTTCTGATTTAGCAATATTAAATAACTCATTTATTCTAGATTTATTTAAAAATAAAGTTTTTAACTTTTCTTTTCTGCCTTCTACTTTTTTTCTTGGATATTTGAGAGAGAAAGAAGTAGAAATTTTCTCTATTTCTTTCTCTATTTCAGTATCTTCAAGGTTAAATATATTGATATTTTTATTATTTGTTTCTAAAAATAAATGAAATAAAATATCATGGTTAATTAAAGGCTTTTTAAATCGCCCTTCTGTAAGTTCCGAATATATAATTGAAAAAACTAAACATTCCTTTTGGTTATACATGATGACCCCTTAACTCCTTTAAAACACCTTCTTCTCCACTAATTCTGCTAATTCATCTGCTATACTTAATACTTCTCCTATTTCTTTCTTTTCTTCCTCTGAAAATCTTTCTTTTTTTAAGAATTTAGTTTTAAAACTTTTCACTAGTTTTGATATGAAATTATTTTTCTTTAGTTTAGCCATTAAGCTTTCTATACCTTGCTTTAATTTTAATCTAGTTGCTTCTAAAAGATTGATTAATTTTTTGATTTCTCCTATTTTTTCCTCTATCAATGCAATCATTTTTTCATTTTCTTCTATACCTTGCTCATATTCTTTTATTTTTTCAGTTATTTTCTTCTTTTTTTCTTTAGTGATAGCTAATTTGGGGTTATCTTGTTTTTCGTCTATTTTAATATTTTTTAATTCTAATTCTTTATTAGAATTACTCTCTAACTTCTGAAGTTTTATTTTACTTGAAATTTCTAAAGAATCAAAAAATTTAGCTCCATCTTCTAAAGTCTTTATACAATTTGTTTTTTCTTTGGCTAATAACGAGATTAGCTCCTCTAATTCATTTAAAACTTCTCGACTTCTTTCTCTTTTTTTTAGGTATTCATTTTTTACCTTTTCAAGGGTTTCTTCTAATTCTTTTGATTTTTTAGATTGAAGGATACCCTTTACTTTTTCTTTCATCTCTATTTCTACCACTGTAGTTTTTATTTTTTCTGCAATTTCTCTAATATTTTCAGCTAGTTGTTTTAGATTTTCTTTTGTGAAAGTTTCTTTTGCTTTTTCAAATGCTTCATCTAAAGGTGTAACTTTTCTTGCTTTTTTCATATTATTTCACCTCAATTCTATATTCACTTCTACCTATTACTTCTCCTACAATACTAGATGGAATTTCTAGTTCTTCTAGATCTTTTAAAAGTGATACAGCATCTTCTGGATCTACTGAAATTAATAGTCCACCAGAAGTTTGAGGGTCGAATAAAATTTCTTCCATAGCAAATCCTATATCATTTAATTTTACTGTATCTCCTAAATATTTTCTATTTTTCTGTCCTGCTGATGTGATGAAAAACTCATTAGCGTATTCAAAAGCTTCTTTGATATAAAGAACTTTTGAGCTATCTATAATCATACTAATATTGTCGTTTAGCATCTCAGAAAGATGTCCTAAAAATCCAAATCCTGTAATATCAGTGCATCCATTTACCCTATATTTTTTCATCTTTTCTGCTGAATATTTATTTAGTGTTTCCATTATTTGTATAGCTTCTTTATAAGATCTTTCATTAGCCTCTTCTACACTATGAGCAGTGGTAACTATTCCAATTCCTAAAGGTTTAGTTAAAATCAATTTATCTCCTACTTTACATGTATTATTAGCTATTATTTTATCTGGATGAACTATTCCAGTTATAGATAATCCATATTTTGGGTTGTCATCATTTATAGAATGACCACCACTTAAAATTCCACCTGATTCCATTACTTTTTCTGCTCCTCCCCTCAAAATTTCTCCTAAAATTTTAGAATC
This sequence comes from Fusobacteriota bacterium, assembly GCA_003973585.1. The sequence continues at coordinate 2,587 of QNYN01000003.1, forward strand.
CATTTTTTCTGGGAAACAAACAATATTTAATGCCGTAAGAACTTCTCCTCCCATGGCATATACATCACTAAGGGCATTTGCAGCAGCAATTTTCCCGTAAGTATAAGGATCTTCTACAATGGGAGTAAAGAAGTCTAAAGTTTGTATAAGTGCTTTGTCATCACTTATTTTATATACTGCAGCATCATCAGCACTATCAAAACCTATCAATAGATTTTTATCATATGCCTTTGGAATGTGAGCTAATACCTTTGATAGAACACCCGGTCCTATTTTAGAAGTTCAGCCTCCTCCACTACAAAAATTTTCAAATTTATCCATCTTATTACCTCCCATATTTTTTTACATTTTACCACCTTTCATAGGTTAATACAATTTAATATAATGAAGAGATTACTGATATGTGTTTTTTGAAATATTATATAACGGTAGAAAATAAAAGGAAAAAAGCTTTTTTAACTGTATAAATTTATAAATATACTATATGTTATTTAGGAGGTTTTGATGAAAGGAAATAAAATTATTTGGATTATTATATTTAATTTAGCAATTATTGTATCAGAAATATTTTTTGGAATATTATCAAATTCATATGCTCTAGTAGCAGATGCTCTTCATAATACTGGGGATGTAATGGCACTAGTTATAACATTTATAGCTATAAAATTAGGACAAAGGCAAACAACATTTAAATTTACATTTGGATTTTTAAAAGCAGAAATGATGGCAGCCTTTGTAAATAGTTTATTTTTGACTCTCACAATGTTATACATGATCTATGAAGGGATTAATAGATTTTTTAATCCTGTAGCCATTGAATCAACTTATATGATTGTTATGGGGACTATAGCTATTATAGCCAATGGATTAAGTGCATATTTTTTAAATAAGATGAATGTTAGTCATAGCCATCATCATCATGAGCATCATCACCATCACGAACATGAAGAGAAAAAAAGTGATGCAAATATTAAATCTGCATATCTTCATATGTTAAGTGATACCCTTATTTCTGTAGGAGTAGTTTTAGCAGGAGTTTTTATATTGTTCTTTAAAATTTACTATATAGACTCTATTTTAACTATAATTTTTTCTATATATATCCTTAAACATTCATATCCCCTTTTAAAAGATAGTTTTCTTTCTTTGTTAGATGCAAATATGACAGAAATTTCTATTGAAGATTTAGATTCTATTATAAAATCAGATGAAAGTGTATTGGAATATAATGATCTACACCTTTATAAACCTAGCTCAAAATACAATTTTATCTCTTTTCATATAGTTTTAAAAGACAATAAATTAAATTTAGGAGAAGTAGAAGAAATAACAGAAAAAATGAAAGAAAAATTAAGAGAACACCATTTTAATCATATTTTAATTCAAGTTGATTCAAAATCTCATATAAAAAATACAATAAATTGTCAGATGGAAGAATAGAAGTAAATAGTTTAAATAAAGGTTGCACCTTTAACTATAAATAAGATAAGATTAATAGAAATAATAGTGCATATTTAAGAGGTGGAAAATGATTTATTTTGATAATGCAGCAACGACACTTCCTAAACCAAAGGAAGTAGGAGAAGCAATAATAAAAGCCCTTAATAATTTTGGGAATCCAAGTAGAGGAGGTCATAATTATTCTTTAGACTCTTCTAGAATTATATATGAAACACGAGAATTATTGGCGAAACTATTTAATGTAGAAAATCCATTGGATATAGCTTTTACTAGTAATTCAACTATGTCATTAAATATGGCAATTTTAGGCTTAGGATTAGAAAAAGGGGATGAAGTAATAACTTCTACTTTAGAGCATAATTCAGTATTAAGGCCACTGTATAAGTTAGAAAATCAAGGGATTAAATTAAATTTTATAAATTCTGATAATAACGGAAATATTAATATTAAAGGTATTGAAAATAAAATAAATGAAAAAACTAAAGTAATTGTGATTACCCACGGTTCAAATTTAACTGGGAATTTAGTAGATATAACTAAAATAGGAGCCTTGTCAAAAAAATATAATCTTATATTTATTGTAGATTCTTCACAAACAGCAGGGATATTTCCTATAGATGTAAAAAACGATAATATAGATATTCTTTGTTTTACAGGACATAAAGGACTTTTGGGACCTACTGGAACTGGGGGAATATATGTATCTCCTAAGATAAAATTAGATAAATTTCTTATAGGAGGAAGTGGATCCCATTCTTTTGACCATGAACATCCATCTATTATGCCAGATAGATTAGAAGGAGGAACTCCTAATATTCATGGGATAGCTGGGTTAAATGCTAGTTTAAAATATATATTTAAAGTTGGAATGGACAATATTAGAAAAAAAGAATTATACTTAGCAAATAGATTTTATAACGGAATAAAAGAACTAAAATTTATAAAAATATATGGAGATTTTGAAACTACTTATCGTTGTCCTATTGTTACTATTAATTTTAAAGGAGTACCATCAAGTGATTTAGCAGATACTTTATCTGAAGATTATGGTATAGCTACAAGATCTGGAATTCATTGTGCTCCATTATTACATAATGATTTTAATACTTCTAATCAAGGGATGGTTAGATTTAGTTTTTCTCATTTTAATACGGAAAAGGAAATTGATAGAGGAATAGAAGTATTAACGGAATTATCCAAATCATTATAAAAACTAGATTATCTTTAGAAGAGATATTAGCAATAGGAGGGAAATTATGAAAGCAGCATTTTTTGATATTGATGGAACTATATATAGAGATTCACTTTTAACAGAGCATTTTAAAAGACTTATAAAGTATGAATTAATTGATCCTAGACAATGGGAAAATAAAGTAAAAGATTTATACACACAATGGGATAAAAGAGAAGGTGGGTATGATGAATATCTTTTAGGACTAGTAGATAGTTATGTAGAAGCTATTCAAGGGATTACTTTTGAGCAAAATGAATTTGTGGCAAATCAAGTTATAGATGTAAAAGCAGGAAGGGTTTATAAATATACAAAGGATAGGATAAAATGGCATAAAGAACAAGGACATAAAGTTATTTTTATTTCAGGAAGCCCAGAATTTTTAGTTTCTAAAATGGCTAAGAAATATGGTGCAGATGACTATTGTGGAACTATTTATCACTATGAAAATGGGAGATTTACAGGAGAAACTACTCCTATGTGGGATTCTGTCAGTAAACAAAAGGCAATAGATAAATTTGTAGAAAAATATAATATTGATTTATCAAAGTCTTATGCATACGGTGATACAAATGGTGATCTTACAATGATGAAAGCTGTAGGAAATCCAATTACAATTAATCCTGCTAAGGGGTTATTAATAAATATAAAAAATGATGAAAAATTAAAAGAAAGAATTCAAATAATTGTTGAAAGAAAAGATGTGATTTATAGATTAGATCCAGATGTAGAAATCTATGAATGCTCATTTATAGAAGAAATTGAAGAGGAATAATATTATGGGAAAAAAAGAAGTGAATTTATTTTCAGAGTTTAAAATAAAAGACATAACCTTAAAAAATAGAATAGTATTACCTCCTATGGTGAGATTTAGCCTTATTGGAAAGGATGGATATGTAACTCCTAAATTAGTTGAGTGGTACGAAAATATAGCTAAAAATGGTGTTGGAATGATTATCTTAGAAGCCTCTTGTGTTGCTGAAGATGGAAAATTAAGGGATAATCAAATTGGAATATGGGATGATTCTTTTATAGAAGGGCTTAGTAAAATAGCTGATGTATGTAGAAAAAATGGTGTTCCTACTTTGATTCAAATCCATCATGCAGGTTACAAAGAAAAAATAGTTGATGTTTCTACAGAAAAATTAGATTCTATTTTAGAAGAATTTGTTTTAGCTTTTGAAAGGGCAAAAAAATGTGGATTTGATGGAATTGAAATTCATGGAGCACATACTTATTTAATATCTCAATTACATTCAAGATTATGGAATAAAAGAAATGATAAATATGGTGATAGACTCTATTTTACTCGTGAATTAATAAATCGAACTAAAGATTTATTTGATGAAAAATTCATATTAGGAATTCGAATTGGTGGAAATGAACCAACTTTAGAAGATGGGATATATATAGCCAAAGAATTAGAAAAATATGGGGTAGATCTTATTCATGTATCTAGTGGTGTACCAGATCCAAAATTTTATTCAGATAGAAAAATAGAAATCCCTGAAGATTTTCCATTAGATTGGGTAGTATATTTAGGAGTAGAGATAAAAAAACATGTGAATATTCCTGTTATAGCAGTGAGAGGGATAAAAAAAGAGGTAGAAGCTAGTTATTTAATAGAAAATAATTTAGTTGATTTAGTTGCCATAGGTAGAGGAATGATTTCACGACCTCATTGGGTTTCATGGGCAAAGAAGAAATATAAATTTAGAAAAAATACAGGTGGAAAATTGTTATAGTAAATAAAAAGGAACTTAAGTAGAATTTTTACTAATTAAGTTCCTTTTTTGATTTTATTTTTTTAGATAGAATTATAGACTGCTAGATAATGAAGGGTAGTTCCTCCTATTACGAAAAAGTGCCATATAATGTGGGAATATTTGATTTTTTCTATAGAATAAAAAATAGCTCCTACAGAATATAAGATTCCTCCATCTATAAGTAAATTTAAAGAAGTTGGATTTAGATGGGCTTTTAGATTTCCAAAGGCAAAAACAATCATCCATCCCATAAACAAATAAATAAAAGTTGATAACAATGGGAATTTACCAACGAATTTAATTTTGAAAATAATTCCTAAAGTTGTTAAAGTCCATTGAATTCCTAAAATTATCCAACCAATTGCTCCACTTAGGAGTAATAAAAAAGGAGTATAAGACCCTGAAATAAGAACATAAATAGCTGAATGATCTAAAATTTTGAATATTTTTCTATATTTTCCTGGAGGTAAAATATGGTATATTCCAGACATTAGATACAAAAAGATAATAGAAGTACCAAAGATGGTAAATCCAATAATTTCTTTAATAC
>QNYN01000187.1 GCA_003973585.1 Fusobacteriota bacterium
TAGTTGTATGGAAAGAAAAACCTTTTATAACTATTCAAGATCCAACTTTTGTAATGATAAATGGTGAATTTATAAAAAAATAATAGAACAAAACGATATATAAAATAATACAAAAAGTGAGACTTCATTAAGAAATCTCACTTTTTATTTAGGATTCAAACCTAAAAGATTTGATTTTAATTTTTTTTCTACAGGTCTATCGCCTATCCAAGGCTTTAGAATTATTTTGTTGAATGAATCATTGTTTATGACTTTAACAAGCTGATTATTTTTATATTTTTTTAACAAATTCTGTTTTTAATTCCATAGATCCTATTCCATCTATTTTACATTTGATATCATGGTCAGCATCAACTAATCTAATATTTCTTACTTTAGTTCCTTTTTTTATAACTAAAGAACTTCCTTTAACTTTAAGGTCTTTAATTACAGATACAGTATCACCATCAACTAATATATTTCCGTTAGAATCTTTAAATACTTTTTCAGCATTTTCTTCAGCTAAAACCTCAGGATTCCACTCGTATCCACACTCTGGACAAACCATAAGACTTCCATCTTCATATGTGTATTCTGAATTACATTTTGGACAATTTGGTAAAGTTTTCATAATTTTTGACTCCTTTATATATTTATTTTTTTTAACTACCAGTTATTTTATAATATTTATTAAAAAAAATCAAGGGCAGCTGGTTATGATAGAACCTTTTAAATAAGGAGCTCATGTGATAAACTAAGAATTATAAAAGATACAGAATCACTTTTAAGGGAGGGGAAAAGTGGAAGAAATTTTAGAAAAGATAGTTAATAAAAATAAAATTAAAACAAAATTTGGAAATGTAGCAAATTATATCCCAGGATTAGATAAGGCCAATAGAGATGACTTAGGAATATGTCTTATCGATATAGAAGGAAATAAATCTGTATATGGAGATTATAATAAAAAGTTTACAATTCAAAGTGTGTCAAAACCAATAGCTTTAATGTTAGCAATATTAGATAATGGCATAGATTATGTATTTTCAAAAGTAGGTACAGAGCCAACTGGAGATGCTTTTAATTCGATGATTAGGCTAGAAACGGCAGAAATGAAAAAACCATATAATCCTATGATAAATGCAGGAGCTGTTGCTGTTTCTTCTATGATAAAAGGAAAAAATAAAGAAGAAAAATTTCAAAGGTTATTAGATTTTTTTAAATTAATTACTGAAAATGATAGTCTTTCTTATAATAAAGAGATATATGAAGGGGAAAAAAGAACTGGTAATAAAAATAGAGCCATGGCTTATTTTATGAAGGATCAAGGGATTATAGATAGTTCTGTAGAAGAAACTTTAGATGTGTATTTTAAACAATGTTCTATAGAGGTAACTACTGTTGACTTAGCCATGATAGGATTGTTTTTGAGTAAAAATGGTATTTTATCTACAGGGGAACGAATAATATCATCATATGAAGCTAAAATTATAAAATCATTAATGATGACTTGTGGAATGTATGATGGATCTGGAGAATTTGCTCTAAATGTTGGAATTCCTTCTAAAAGTGGTGTAGGAGGAGGAATAATGTCGGTTGTTCCTAATATGATGGGAATTGGAATTTATGGGCCTTCTTTAGATAAGAAAGGAAATTCAATTGGTGGAAACGGTATCTTAGAAGATTTATCAAGGGAACTTGATTTGAGTATATTTTAGAGATAAAAGGAGAATTATGGAAAAACGAAACGAGTTTTTATTGGAAAACAAGATACATTCTAGCTATTATGAATTTTTTACTCTAGAAATAGTAGAAAAAATAGAAGTTATTTTTAGTAAAATTGAAAATTATACTCCTAGTAAAGAAGATGTTTTTAAAGTATTTAGAAAAGATTTAAATGATGTCAAAGTGGTTCTTTTGGGAATGGATCCATATCCACAAAAAGGTGTTGCCACTGGAAGATCTTTTGAAGTGAAAAAAGATAATTGGGCTGATAAAGGGGTAAATACATCACTAAAAAATATTCTGAAATTAATATATAAGACATATATGGGAGAAATTCCTACAATAAAATTATTAAGGGAAAAAATAGAGTCAGAAGAATTTAATATATTATCACCGAAAGATCTTTTTAATAGCTGGGAATCACAAGGTGTTTTATTACTTAATGTAGGGTTAACTGTTGAAATAGGAAAATCAGGTAGTCATATTAAATACTGGAAGCCTATAACAGAAAAATTACTTAGATATTTAGAAATGAAAAATAAAAATTTAATATTTTTATTGTGGGGACAAAAAGCGATTAATTATAAAAAAAATTTAAAAAATTCAGTAATTATAGAACACAATCATCCTGCAATATGTGGTAATTTAAAAAATCCAAATGATTTTTTAAATGGAGAAAGTTTTGAAAAGACAAAAAATATTATTGAGTGGCGAGGAATCAAAGGAGGAAAGTAGTGAAATATTTTTTATTTATAGATCATCCAAAAGGAAATTTAGATACTATTTCAGAAGAGACAGAAGAAAGGATTAGAAGTTATTTTGATAGAATAGATACTATAAAAACTAAAGTTAATATAAAAGGGAAAGAATATCAAGGGGTTATTGATTATGGTGTTTTTGCAAATTTAACAAATTTTGATTGTTTTCATTGTGTAGAGCATTGTTGTGGGGATGCTCCAGAAATATTTAATAAAAAAATTAGAAAATTTATATTAGAGAATAGTGAAAAATATAATACATTAACAAAAACTTTTGATATTTTAGAAGAATTAGGACATTCTTCAGAAGAGATTGAAGATATGGTATTAAATGAAAAAGTGTTAGTTGCAGAGGAATATTTAGAAAATGAGATAGATTTATGTCCTTGTGCATATACTCCTAAAAATGGTCAAACTTTATGTTCCCTTCATTCAATTTGTTTAGATAAAGGTTTAGGAGCTAAAGAAATCATTGAAAATAAACCATTTATATGTAGTATATGGCCCCTTGAGATGATTTTAGATGAAGATAAAAATATTTTATATATAACTTTACCTGATGATTTTACAAATAACTTTACTTTAGAAAATTATTACACTAAGTCATGTATAAATATAGATTTTGCAATGAGTCCTGTCTTTAGAAGGGAAAACCCAGATGGCTTTTTAGAAGAAGATTTTATCCCTTTTATTTTTAGTTATGGGGAAACACTAAAGAATATATTGGGAAATGAGGTATATTCTTTAATAAAAGAAAAATTAATAGAAGAAGAGCTAATAACAGAAGATAATTCCCATCAAAAAGAACAACTTTTTAAAATTTTGGTATAAAATAGTACAAAAAGACTTATTTCAGATTAAAATTATTGATTTTTTATCGCCGTTTATAGTATAATACAGGTGGAAATAAAAAAATTAAGTAGGGGGCTAAAAATGGACAAAGTTAAATTAGAAGACATTGTAAAAGCACAAAAAATATTAAAGCCTGTAATTAAAGATACACCTTTATTAGAATCAAGACAATTGTGTAAGATGACAGGGGGAAATATTTATTTAAAAGCAGAGAATTTACAGTTAACGGGTTCTTTTAAAATAAGAGGTGCTTATAACAAAATAAGTAACTTAAGTGAAGAAGAAAAAGAAGCAGGGGTTATTGCATCTTCAGCTGGGAACCATGCTCAAGGAGTAGCACTTAGTGCAACAAAGTTAGGGATAAAATCAACTATAGTAATGCCTGAAATAGCACCTTTATCAAAAGTAGCAGCAACTAAAAATTTTGGTGCAGAAGTAGTATTACATGGTTCTGTATATGATGATGCTTATGGTAAGGCATGTGAAATTCAAAAGGAAACAGGAGCAACTTTCTTACACCCTTTTGACGATAAATATGTTATTGCAGGGCAAGGAACAATAGGATTAGAGATATTAGATCAATTAGAAAATGTAGATGTAGTTTTAGTGCCTATTGGAGGGGGAGGAATTTTAGCAGGAATTTCTACTGCTATAAAGGCTATTAATCCTAAAGTAAAAGTAATAGGTGTAGAGGCAGCATATGCTCCTTCTATGAAAAGTGCAATAGAAAGAGGACAAGTATATACAATAGATACAAGGGCAACTATAGCAGATGGAATTGCAGTTAGAAGAGCAGGAGATTTAACTTTTGAGATTATCAAAGAAAATGTAGATGAATTTGTAACAGTAACAGAAGAAGAAATAGCAAGGGCAGTATTACTTTTATTAGAAAGGGATAAAGTTGTTGCAGAGGGAGCTGGTGCAGTAACTGCTGCTGCTGTTATGAATAATAAGTTTGATTTTAAAGGGAAAAATGTAGTTGCAGTAGTATCAGGTGGCAACCTAGATGTAAACCTAATGGAAAGAATAGTAAATAAAGCATTAATAAGTGAAAATAGAAGATATACATTAAAGGTTAAATTAGTAGATAAAGCAGGAGAAATGACAAAATTATTAGGAGTTATAGCAGAATTAAAAGCAAATATTTTAACATTAAACCAAACAATGTATAAAAATGCACTTGCTATAGGAGAACAAGAGGTAAAATTAACTTTAGAAACTTTTGATAAGGTTCATATAGATGAAATTGTAAGTAAATTAATAGCAGCAGGATATGAGATATTAGACTAAAAATAGAAGAATATTGAAAAAAGTACCCATTATCTTAAGAGAGATAGTGGGTACTTTTAATATGGTTTTATTTAAGTTGTTCTAGGATTTTGAAAGCTAAATCTTCCTTTTTTGTTTGAGGTACTTCTAATATAGAATCATTAGTAATAAAAAATACATGGTTAGTATTTTTACCAAATGCTTCAGTTGAGTTTCCAACAATAAGATCTAAATTTTTCTTTTTTAATTTTGTAGTTGCATTTTCTATTAAATCATCTGATTCAGCAGCAAATCCAATAAGTTTTTGGTTTTCTTTTTTTCTTTTTCCCATTTCTAGTAAAATATCTGGATTTCTTGTTAATTCAAATACTAAATCTCCATCTTTTTTCTTAATTTTAGAAGGAGAGTATTCTTTTATTCTATAATCGGCAACAGCAGCACATGCAATTCCAATATCAGAGTTATCAAAATATTTAAAAACAGCATCATACATTTCCATAGCACTTCTAACATTTATAACTTCTATATTAGAAGGAGGAGTAATATTAGTAGGGCCACTTATGAGGGTCACTATAGCTCCTAGTTGTTTTGCAGCTTCAGCTAAGGCATATCCCATTTTACCTGTAGATCTATTACTCAAATATCTAATAGGATCAATAGCCTCTTCTGTAGGGCCTGCAGTAATAACAATTTTTTTCCCTTTTAAAAATTGCTCTCTTTCTTTAGCTAAAAAATGAGTATTTATAATATCAATTATGTCACTTTCTTTTTTCAATCTTCCCTTTGCATTCCAGTCACATGCAAGATTTCCAGTATCTGCATCGATAAAATTGTAACCATAAGTTTCTAGTTTTTTTATATTATCCTTTAAAATAGGATTGTTATACATATTTACATTCATAGCTAGAGCAAAAAAAGTTGGAGCTGTAGTTGCAGAGATTATAGTAGAGAGCATATCATCAGCAATACCATTTGCAACTTTTCCAATAATATTATAAGTAGCAGGAGCAATCAAGACTAAATCAGCCCAGTCTGCTAAACTAATATGTTCTACATCAATATTTGATTTTTCAGCCCACATATCAACAGAAACACGATTTTTAGAAAGGGTCTCTAAAGTAAGCGGAGTAATAATCTCAGTGGCGTTTTTAGTCATAACAACTTTCACATTATATCCATTTTTCTTTAGTAAAGAACAAATATTTGCTGATTTATATGCTGCAATTCCACCAGTTATTCCTAAAAGTATATTTTTTTTCATAAAAGTCTCTCCTCTTTAAAGATATTTAAATAATTTTTTTATTCTCTTTAGTATATCATATAAAATTTTATAAAAAAAGTTAATGAAAAGTAATATATGAATTGACATTCATATGAAATTATAATATTATATGAATAGTTATTCATACATATATATAAAGGAGTTTAAGAATATGAAAAAAGAGGTGTTATACAAGATAAAAAACCTCCATTGTGGAGGATGTGCAGGTAAAATTGAAGCAGCAATAGGAGATTTACCCTATGTAGAGAATGTTAATCTTAATTTTATGAAAAAAACTTTATTCATAGAATTAAAGGAAGTAAAAGAAGATTTATTAGAAGTGTTAAATAAGTTAGCAGATAAGATAGAAAGGGGAACTATTATAGAAGAGATAGAATTAGCTCCTCAAAAAACAGAATTTACCTATGAAATTGAAAATTTACATTGTGGAGGGTGTGCTAGTAAGATAGAGGCAGCAATTAATGACTTAGAGTATATTAAGTCCGCTAATTTAAATTTTATGAAAAAAACTTTAAAAATAGAAATCAACAAAGAAAAAGTAGGAAATATAGATTTTTTAACAGAAATAAGGATTATAGCAGATAGGTTAGAATCTGGAACTGTAATATTAGAAATTGAAGAAGAGCAACATGAAGACTATGTAGAAGTAGAAGAGGGAAAAAATAATATAGATACAACAAAAAAATCGTATAAAGAAGAGATTTTAATTGGAATAGCTCTTTTATTATTTTTTCTAGGGACTTTTGGTATTGAGAATACAATATTAAAATTAGTGGTATTAATTGTAGCTTATATAATTTCTGGTGGAAATGTAGTTTTAAATTCAATTAAAAATATAGCTCGTGGTAACTTTTTTGATGAAAATTTCCTTATGACTATTGCAACAATTGGTGCTTTTTTTGTAGGAGAACATTCAGAAGCTGTGGCAGTAATGCTATTCTATCAAATTGGAGAATATTTCCAAGGTAGAGCTGTTAATAATTCAAGAAAATCAATAGAAGGATTAATGAATATTAGACCTGACTTTGCAAATGTTAAAGTAGGAGATGTAATTAAAAAAGTAAAACCTGAAAGTGTAAAGATAAATGATATAATTGTAGTAAAACCTGGAGAGAAACTTCCATTAGATGGTGTTATAATAAGTGGAAATGCTACTTTAGATACATCTGCATTAACTGGAGAATCATTACCAGTAGATGTGAAGTCTGGAGACAAAGTTTTAAGTGGAAGTATAAATAAAAATGGTGTAATTGAGATAAAAGTTGAAAAAGATTTTTATCATTCTACAGTAAATAAAATTTTAGAATTAGTAGAAAATGCAAGTAATAAAAAAGCTGATACAGAAAAATTTATCACTAAATTTGCAAAGTATTATACACCAATTGTAGTTTTTGGTGCAGCTATTATAGCAATAGTGCCACCGATATTTGTAGGAGATTTTAATACATGGCTTTATAGAGCATTGATATTTTTAGTAATTTCATGTCCATGTGCTTTAGTAATTTCAATTCCTTTAGGATTCTTTAGTGGAATAGGTGCCGCCTCTAAAAAAGGAATATTAGTAAAAGGTGGAAACTACTTAGAGGCTTTAAATAAAGTCTCAGCAATAGTTTTTGATAATCTATACTTTACTCCCAATCCTAAAGGAATTGAAATTACTAAAGCACATGGACATGAAATTACTAAAAATATC
>QNYN01000129.1 GCA_003973585.1 Fusobacteriota bacterium
ACAAACTAAAAAAAGTTTGTCCAGTGGATATGTTTCCAAACACTAGTCATATAGAAGTAATAGGTAAATTTAAAAAGTAAAAGGGAGATGAATATATGGATATTAAAGTAATCATATTTTTAATAATGGCTTATCTTATTGGTTCTATTCCTACAGGAGTTATAATTGGTAAAAAATTCAAAGGAATAGATATTAGAGAACATGGAAGTAAAAATACAGGTGCAACAAATGCATATAGAGTATTAGGGAAACAATATGGGATAATAGTACTTTTAGCTGATGCTTTAAAGGGGTGGCTACCAGTATTTATAGCAGATATGGCTGGAGTAGGAGATTGGCAATTGATTTTAGTAGGAGTACTTACTATAGTAGGACATACTTTATCGCCTTTTTTAAAGTTTAAAGGTGGAAAAGGAGTTGCAACAAGTTTAGGAGTATTTTTATTTTTAGCACCAAAAATAGTATTAATCTTAGTAGCAGTATTTTTAGTAGTAGCAGGAACTACTAAATATGTTTCTTTAGCTTCTGTATCAGTAGCAGGATTATTTCCTATATTAGTTTTATTTTTACAAACAGGAGATAAAAGAGATTGGAGTTTATTTGGGTTTTCTTTAATGATAGGATTATTTGTAATATTTAAACATAGAAGTAACATAGAAAGATTATTAAAAGGTAATGAAAATAAATTTGGAACTAAAAAGTAAAGTTTTATAAAGGGGGGCCTTATGGGAAAAGTTGTAGTAATGGGAGCAGGTTCTTGGGGAACAGCACTAGCTAGGGTTATAGCATCAAAAGGAAACGAAGTAACTTTATGGGATTATAAAGTTGAAAGGGCTAAGTTATTACAAGAAGCAAGAGTTAATGATAGGTTTTTATCAGGAGCTAAGTTTCCAGAAAGTTTAACAGTTACATCAAAGGTAGAGGGGTTATTAGAAGGAGCTGAATATTTAGTAATGTCGGTACCTTCACAATCACTGAGATCTGTTATAGGGAAAATCAGTGATCAATTAACAGAGAAAACAATAATTATAAATACAGCTAAAGGGATAGAAATTTCTACTGGAATGAGGCTATCTCAAGTAATTAAAGATGAAATATTAGGTAAATACCATAAAAATATAGTAGTACTGTCTGGGCCTACCCATGCAGAAGAAGTGGCTAAAAACCTACCTACAACAATAGTTGCAGCAGGAGAACCTCAAGTAGCTAAAAAGGTGCAAAAGTTATTTAATACAGATAGCTTTAGAGTCTATGAGAGTAATGATATTATAGGTGTAGAGTTAGGTGGAGCAGTAAAAAATGGGATTGCAATAGCAGCAGGTGCAGCAGATGGAATAGGATTTGGAGATAATACAAAAGCAGCATTAATAACTAGGGGATTAGCTGAAATGGTAAGGTTTGGAGAAGCTTTAGGAGCTAAAGCTGAAACTTTTTCAGGATTAACAGGAATGGGAGATCTTATTGTAACTTGTGCTAGTTTACATAGTAGAAATAGACATGTAGGTCAAAAACTAGGTGAAGGAAAAAAGCTAGAAGAAATATTAGAAGAAATGAAAATGGTTGCAGAAGGAGTTCCAACTGTAAAAGCTGTTTATGAGTTAGCCCAAAAAAATAATGTGAGTATGCCCATATTAGAAGGAGTATACAAAGTATTATATGAAGATAAAAAAGCTATAGAAATGGTAAGACAACTAATGACTAGAGATTTAAAAAAAGAATTTTAATTACTAAGGTGGTGCAACTATGGAAAAGACAAAAGATTTGGTATCTCTATATCTAAAGGACATAAGACAATATGAAATTTTAACTAAGGAAGAAGAGTTAAAACTTCTAATTGAAGCTAAAAAAGGCTCTGAAGAAGCAAAGGAAAAATTAATTTTATCAAACCTGAGATTAGTAGTAAATGTAGCTAAGAAGTATACAAATAAAGGTTTAAGCTTGATAGATTTAATTAGTGAAGGAAATTTTGGATTAATTCATGCTATTAAAAAGTTTGATACAGATAAAGGATTTAGATTTTCAACTTATGCAGTATGGTGGATCAAACAATCAATAACAAAAGCTATTATAGGTAAAGGTAGAGAAATTAGAATACCTTCTTATAAATATGATATGTTAAATAAGATTAATAAATTTATTATGAATTATGTAATGGAAACAAGTAAATATCCAAATTTTTCAGAAATTGCTGAAGGGTTAGATATGACTGCTAATAAAGTACAAAGTGTAATGTTAGAATTTCAAGATTTAACCTCTCTAAATGCTTCTATAGGAGAAGATATATTTTTAGAAGATACTATCAGTTTACCAGAAGAACAATCCCTTGAAAACCAAGTATTAACAGGAATAGGAAGGGAAGAAATTACAAAAATGTTAGACGCTCTAAAACCTAGGGAAAAAGAGATTGTAAAATTAAGATATGGAATAGGTGGATATGATATTCATACCCTTGAAGAAATTGGGAAAACTTTTAATATAACAAGGGAAAGAGTTAGACAAATTGAGAAAAAAACATTATTAAAACTTAGAAATAGATTTAGTGAAGAATTAAAACCATATTTACTTAAATAATTATATTCCCTATCATTTTGATAGGGAATCTTTAATTTTCTATCTAAATATGATAGACTAAAAGAAAGAATAAAGTAATGTTAGTGGGAGGAAATATGAAAATAAGAGTTAATAGACAAGAATTCTTAAGAACTTTGAGGGTAGCAACTACAGCTGTTTCTGAAAATAAGATAAGACCTATCATATCAGGGATTTATATGGAAGCTAGTGGAAGTAATATAACTTTAAAAGGAACTAATTTGGAACTTACAGTAACATCAAAGATGGAAGGAGAAGTAATAGTAGGTGGAAACTTAGTATTTTACCATCAATTGGTAGAAGAATATTTAAAAGAAATATCTGATACAGAGATAACACTTAGTATAGAAGGAAAAACTCTTTTAATAGAAACAAATGATTCTTCTTCGGAATTTTCAGTTTTTGATGCAGCAGAATATCCTAAAATAAAAAGTTTTGATGGTGGAAAAGAATATAAATTAAATCTTGAAAAGTTGATTACTTTATTAGAAAAGTCAAAATTTGCATCAGCACAATCACCAGAGCCTAATCCTGCTATAAATTGTGTAAGGATAGAACTAGAAGAAGGAGTATTAAAGTTAATCTCTACAGATACTTATAGATTAGTTTATTTAGCTGAAGAAATAGGATTAGAGGGAGATTTTAAAGTAAGTATTCCTCTAAAAAGTGTAGAAGCTATTATCAAAATATTTTCTTCTAAAAAAGATGAAGAAATTATTTTTGCATATGAAGGAAATCAAGTTAAATTTGTAGTAGGAGAAACAGAAGTTTTAACTAGGGTTATAGATTTAGCATTTCCAGATTATAATGGAATCCTACAAGCTACAGGATATAATAAAAAAGTTTTAATAGACCCTGTAGAATTTAAACATCTTTTAAAAAGAGTGCAAATATTTGTAAGGAATAATTCAGAATCTAAAAATAGTGGAGTATTTGAATTTAAAGATGGAGTTTTAGAAGTAAATGGAACTTCAGAAATTGCTAAAATAGATGAAACGATAGAGATAAAAAAAGAAGGAGAAGATCTTAAAATATCTTTAAATGTAAAATTTTTGCTAGATTATCTTAATTTTTTAGAAAAAGATAAAAAATTATTGATGAACCTTTCAAGCTCAAATAGTGCAGTGGAATTAATTATAGAAAATGAAGAAAACTTTAAATATTTAGTTATGCCATTAGCTCTAAAAGAATAAAAAAATAAAGTTAGCTCAAGTTTTGGTTAAAACTTGAGCTTTTTTTGACGGTGTGATTTTAATATGATATACTTAAAAAGAGTATATTTTGTTAGTGTAACCTAATGAAATAAGGGGAAAAATATTAAAATTAATAAAAAAAACGGAGAGAATAATACATGAAAATATTTTTATTAAAAGGAATTTATCTTTTATTTTATTTTTTGATCATTATTGCTAGAAAATTTTCTAAAGATGAAATTGAAAATAGTGAAATTTCAAAAAAATTTATAAAATTTAATAATAAAATAGTTTTAAGAAGGTGTAAAAATATTCCTTTAAATAAAATCTCTATTTTACTTCCTCATTGTATTCAAAATTATGAATGTCCCTTAAAAATAACATCGAGGATAGAAAATTGTAAAGAATGTGGAAAGTGTAAAATAGGAGATATTTTAAAGTTGCAAAATAAATATGGGGTAAAATCTAAAGTAGCAACAGGTGGAACATTAGCTAGGAAATTTTTAAAAGAAACTAAGCCTAAATTAGTTATTGCAGTAGCATGTGAAAGGGATTTAGTATCAGGTATTTATGATGCGTTTCCCATGTCAGTTTATGGAATTTTTAATAAAAAAATAAATGGTCCATGTTTTAATACAGATCTATCTATAGAAGAAATAGAATCAGTATTAGAAAAGTTGAAATAGAGGAGGAACTTGTGAAGAAAAAAATATTAATAATATCTTTATTATTAGTTATAGGTGTCCAAACATTAGCTAGTGCTAGAGATGATATGAAATATATAGATAAATTATATAAAGCAAAAGAATATGATTTAGCAACAGATGAACTTAAATCATTTGTAGAAAAATATCCTAAAAGTAGTTATAGAAAAGTAGCATTAGATAGGTTATCAAAAACCCTTTATTTAAAGAAAGAATACAAAGATTCTATAACTTATTTTAAAGAGTATTTAACTTTGGAAAAATTAAAAGATAAAGAAATAGAAGAAGCTCATTATTATTTAGCAAGAAACAACATTTTTCTAAAGAATTATAGTGAGGGAAAAGCAGAAATAAATAAAATACCAAAAGAATCTCCTAAAAGAGATGATGCACTTTATCATTTAGGAGTATCCTATTATGAAGATCAAAATTATGAAGAAGCTAAAAAAATATTTAAAGGTCTAGTGAATAGTGCAACGAGATCAAAAGATTCCCTATTGTATCTGGCTTTATCAACTTATAGCAATAAAGAATACACAGAAAGTAGTACTTATCTAGATGACTATTTAAAAAGCCCAGAAAAGGGTAAAAATATAGAATTAGCTAACTATATCTATGGAATGAATCAATATAAATTAGGAAATAATGAGGAAGCTATAAAAAGGTTAACAAATGTAGAAACTAATTATCCTAAAAGTAAATATATTGGAGAAATAAGGTTAAGTCTTTTAGATATTTATTTATCTAATGAAAATTTAGTCAAAGTAGATGAATATTATTCTAAAATAGTTGATGAAAAGAGGAAAGATAAAGCTAATACTTTATTAGGAAACTATTATTTCGCTAACAAAAATTATGAAAAATCTTATAGTTATTATAAAAAAATAAAAGATTTAAAAGATCCTAAAACTATATATGGATTAGGATATAGCATGTATAAGATAGGGGAAGAATATAAATTAAAAAATGAAAAACTAGAAAGTAATACTATAACTAAAGAAGATAAAGAAAAGGCAAAACTATTTGAAGAAAGTAGAAAATATTTTGAAAAATTAAAAGGAACATCATTTAATTCAGAAGGAATATATTATTTGGCTTTTATTGAATTTAAAAATAAGAATTATTCCCAAGTGATAAAAGAATTAAAGGGTTATGATGAAAGTAAGATGAAAAGGGAATATATAAATAATATAGATATATTTTTAGGGAAATCTTATTATGAAATGAAAGATTATAAAAAAGCTAGAAATTATTATGAAAGAACTTATAAAAGAACTCAAAGTAAAAGTGATTTATATCAACTTATTTTAACAGATAGTAAAATAGGAGATGCTGAATCTATAAAAATAGAGTTTGAAGAATATAAAAGAAAATTCCCTACAGATGAAGAATATAGACAAAAAATATACCTTTTAGTTGGGAATACAATGTATCAAAATAAAGATTTAGAAGGTGCTAAATCAATATATAAAGAATATTTAAAAGACAGTGAAGATCCTAAAATTTCAGAAAACTATATAACAATTTTGATGGTAGGTGGAAATTATAAAGAATTAACAACTTATCTAGGTCAAAAACCACAGACAGCAGAAAATAGATACCTTATGGGAGTAGCTTTTTTAGGAATGACTGAATATGACAAAGCTACTAAACAATTTGAAAGTGTTATAAATGGCAGTGATTCAACAGAAGCTCAAAAAGAAAAAGCAAATTATAATTTAGTAAAAACAAACTTTTCTAGTAAAAACTATATTGAAACTATAAAAGGTGCAAAAAAATATCTAGCAACAGAAAATTATAAAAAATATAGGTTACAAGTTTTAGATTTAGAAGGGTTAGCTAACTTTAGATTAGAAAAATATGATAGGGCTAGGGAAATATTCAAAGAATTAGGGAAAAATCCTAAATATAAAGATTATAGTGAATTTCAAATAGCAGAAAGTTATTATAATCAAGGTGAATATGATAAAGCATCAAAAATTTATGAAAATTTATACACTAAAAATAAAAAAGGTCCTTATGCAATGAGATCTCTTTATTGGAATATAAATATTTTAAATTTTCAAAATCAATATAAAAAGGTAATAGATAAAAGTAAGATGTTTAACATTGAATATCCTAAGAGTAGTTATTTAACAGATGTTAATTTTTATATGGCAAATGCATATTTTGAATTAAATGATACAAATAATGCTGCTAAAACCTATATAGAAGTATATCAAAAAACTTCTGATGAAAATATTAAAGCTAAAACAGCTCGTGAATTGACTAGTTTGTATTATAATGCAGGTGATTATAAAAATGCTAATATATGGAAAGATAGGATAAAAGATCCCAATGAAAAAGCATATTTATCAGCTCTTATATATGAAAAACAAGGGAAAAGAGATTCAGCCATTGCAGAATATAAGAAACTAATTGAAACTAAAGAATATGGAAGTCGTGCAAATTATAATTTAGCTACTACTTATTATAAAGAAAAAAATTATGATGAAGCTAAAAAGTATTATGAGAATATATTAAAAATAGAAAATGGTCAATATAAAGATACGGCAACTTATCAAATTGGACAGATTTATCTTTCTAAAAAAGATTATAGCAAAGCCCTTAGAAACTTTATGAGAATAGAATTATTATATGAAAAAAGTAATTTAAGGGAACCAGCTAAATTAAAAATTGCTACTATATATGAAGCACAAAAAGAGAAAGAAAAGGCACAAAAAACCTATGAAGAATTTTATAAAACATATCCAAATAGTAAATATAAGGGATTAGTTTTAGAAAAATTATTAGTAATCAATATAAATGATGAAAATTTAGAAGGTGCTAAAAAATATTATAATGAACTTCTAAGTGTAAATAATAAAGTAGCTAAAAAATATGAAAGTTATTTTGTAGAGAAAACAGAAAAACCTGAAAAAAAGGAAGTAGAAAAGAAAGAGGAATCACCAAAAGAAGAAAGTAAACAGGGGGAATAAAAAATGAGAAGGCTAATGAGTTTGATCTTATTAATAATGATTTCTATAAGTATTT
>QNYN01000166.1 GCA_003973585.1 Fusobacteriota bacterium
TAACAATGGTATCGACTCTAGATGGCAAAAGCTACTAGATTTAAAAAATTAATAATTTATTATAATTAAAATAAAAAGAAAAATTAGGAGGAAAATATAATGGCAGTACCTAAGAAGAAAACGTCAAAAGCTAAGAAAAATATGAGAAGATCACATCATGCTTTAAGAGGAACTAACTTAGCTACATGTTCTAATTGTGGAGCTCCAAAGAGACCTCACAGAGTATGTTTAGAATGTGGAAGTTACAAAGGAAAGCAAGTTTTAGTTAACGAAGCTGAATAGTCTTTGAAAAAAAGGTAAGAGTAATCTTACTTTTTTTTTATAAAAAAATAAACCCTAAAAGTAAATAAAACCTTTAAAATGTGGTAAAATAGGAAAGTAAGAGAAAAAATAGGGGTGAGAATATTGAAGATAGCATTAGATGCAATGGGTGGAGATTATGCACCTTTGGAAACAGTAAAAGGAGCTATTGAAGCTATAAATGAAGATGACAAAATTATAATAATCCTTGTTGGTAAAGAAGAGGTTATAAAAAAAGAGTTGTCTAAATATAAATATGATAAATCTAGAATAGAAATAAAAAATGCTACAGAAGTAATTGCAATGGATGAAAAAGATTCTCCTACAAAGGTAGTGAGATCAAAAAAAGATGCTTCTATGAATGTGGCACTACAATTAGTAAAAGATGGAGAAGCTATGGCATGTGTTTCAGCAGGAAATACAGGGGCATTAATGACAGCTAGTCAGCTAAAATTAAAGAGGATTAAAGGTGTTCTTCGTCCTGCTATAACTACAGTTTTTCCTGCAAATAACAATAAAAGTATAGTTCTTTTAGATGCAGGAGCTAATGCAGATTGTAAACCTGAATATTTAAATCAATTTGCTACAATGGCAAATGAATATGCCAAAGTTTTATTAAATATAGAAACTCCAAGAATCGGTCTTCTTAACATTGGAGAAGAGGATGGAAAAGGAAATGAACTGACAAAATCTGCTTTTAATTTATTAAAAGAGAATAAAAATATAAAATTTTATGGGAATATAGAAACACGAGAAATGACAAATGGTCAAGTAGATGTAGTAGTAACAGATGGGTTTACAGGTAATATAGTCTTAAAAACAGCTGAAGGAACAGCTCATTTTATGAAAAACATCATAAAAAGTGAAGTAAATAAAAGTTTTATAGCAAAAATAGGGGCATTGTTAATGAGTTCTGTATTTAAAGAATTAAAAAGACAATCAGATTCTTCAGAATATGGAGGAGCGTTATTTATGGGACTTAATGGAATATCTATAAAGGCACATGGGAACTCTGATTCAAAGGCAATCAAAAATGCAATTTTAGTTGGATATAAATTTGCAAAGAATAACTTTATTGAAAATCTAAAAAAAGCAATTGGAGGGGAAAATGAAAAAAATTAAAAGTTTTGGGATATTAGGAGTGGGAACTTATGTCCCTGAAAGAATAATGACAAATTTTGATTTAGAAAAAATTGTTGAAACCTCTGATGAGTGGATTCAAAAGATGACAGGGATAAAAGAAAGAAGAATTGCAGCACCTGATGAAGCAACTTCTGATTTAGCTTATAAAGCAGCATTAAAGGCACTAGAAAGCTCTAATACAAAAGCAGAAGAATTAGATTTAATAGTAGTAGCAACGATGACACCTGATTATTTTACTCCATCAGTATCAGCTATTTTACAAAAAAGATTAGGAGCACATCATGCAGCAGCATTTGATTTAGGAGCAGCTTGTAGTGGATTTGTATATGCATTAGAAGCAGGTGGAAATTTTATTGCTACAGGAATTTATAAAAAAGTATTAGTAATAGGAGCAGAAGTATTTTCTAGAATTTTAGATTGGGAAGATAGAAATACTTGTGTATTATTTGGAGATGGTGCAGCAGCAGCAGTATTAGGTGAAGTAGAAGAAGGATACGGATTAATAGGAACTCATTTAGGAGCAGATGGTGATTTAGATGATGTACTAATAATTCCATCAGGAGGATCAAGAGAACCTGCAACTCATGAAACTGTTGATAAAAGAGGACATTTTTTAAAGATGAAAGGACCAGAAGTATTTAAATTTGCTGTGAAAGTAATGCCAGGTGCAGTGCAAAAAGTTCTTGAAAATACTGGAATAAAAATAGAAGATTTAGAGTTAATTATACCTCATCAAGCTAATATGAGGATAATAAATTCAGCAGCTAAAAGATTAAAATTCCCAGTGGAAAAATTTGTAGTAAATTTAGATAGATATGGAAATACTTCAGCAGCATCTGTAGGATTAGCCCTTGGAGAAGCTTTAGAAAAGGGGAAAATAAAAAAAGGTGATAACATAGCATTAGTAGGTTTTGGTGCTGGATTAACTTATGCTTCTTGTGTAATGAAGTGGGCTTATTAATTTGACATAACAAGTGTAATGTGATATAAATTACAGGTGTTATGATTAAAGGAGGGATTATGTCAAAAATAGCTTTTATATACCCAGGACAAGGAACTCAATATGTTGGTATGGGTAAAGAATTATATGAAACAAATGAAATAGCAAAAAAATATTTTGATGAAATATTTGAAAATTTAGAATTAGATTTAAAAGAAACAATGTTTAATGGACCAGAAGAAAAATTAAAACAGACTAAATATACTCAACCTGCAATAGTAACTATGTCTTTAGTATTGACTAAATTGCTAAAAGATACAGGTGTAGAGGCAAACTATGTAGCAGGACACTCCCTTGGAGAATATTCTGCATTAGGAGCAAGTGGAGTTTTATCAACTGTAGATACTGTAAAGTTAACTGCCCTTAGGGGAGAAATAATGAATGAAGTATCGGAAATAGTAGATGGAACTATGGCTGCTATAATAGGTTTAGAATCTTCTAAAATAGAAGAAATTTGTAAAAAGATAGATGGAGTAGTAGAACCTGTAAACTATAACGAACCAAAACAAACTGTAATAGCAGGATCAAAGGATAGTGTTGAAAAAGCTTGTGAAGAATTAAAAGAAGCAGGTGCTAGAAGAGCAATGATATTAGCAGTTTCAGGACCTTTCCACTCATCACTTATGAAACCAGCAGGAGATAGATTAAAAGAAAACTTTGATAAATTTAATTTTGTAGAAGGAAATATTGAATTAGTGTCTAATACAAAGGTAGAATTTATAAAAGATAAAGAAGATATAAAAGAAGAATTATACTCACAAACTTTTGGTCCTGTAAGATGGGTTGAAATTATAGAAAAGTTAAAAGAAAATGGAGTAACAAAATTTTATGAAATTGGACCTGGAAAAGTTTTAAAAGGTTTAGTTAGAAAGATCGATAAAAGTTTAGAAGTAGAAAATATAGAAAGTATCTAAATTATCATATAAATTTGAAATTAAGGAGTTTTTACTATGATCGATTTAAAAGGGAAAGTAGCAGTTGTTACTGGATCAACTAGAGGAATAGGAAGAGCTGTTGCAGAAAAATTAGCAGAAAGTGGAGCTAATGTAGTAATCATTGGAAGTTCTGCAATAGAAAAAATAGAAGGAATAGCAAATGAAATAGCTAATAAATATAATGTAGAAGCATTGGCAGTACAAGCTAATGTTACTTCTAAAGAAGCAGTAAAAAAATTAGTAGATACTACTCTAGAAAAATTTGGTAGAGTAGATATCTTAGTAAATAATGCTGGGATAACAAGAGACGGATTATTTATGAGAATGAAAGATGAAGATTGGGATTCTGTTATGGATGTAAACTTAAAAGGGATATTTTATGTAACTCAAGGGTTTTATAGAACTATGACAAAACAAAGATCTGGATCTATTATTAACATGACATCTGTAGTAGGGCTTACAGGAAATATGGGACAAGTTAACTATGCCACATCAAAGGCAGGGCTTATAGGGATGACAAAATCATTAGCCCGTGAATCTGCTAAAAGAAATGTAAGGGTAAATGCTATAGCACCTGGGTATATTAAGTCTGATATGACTGATGCTATAAGTGATGCAGCAAGAGAAAGTATGTTAAGTACAATACCTTTAGGGAAAATGGGAGAGCCAGAAGATATAGCCAATGCAGTATTATTTTTAGCATCGGATTTATCTACTTATATAACTGGACAAACTTTAAGTGTTAATGGTGGAATGTTAATGCCGTAAAACCTTATAAAAATTTGAAATAATACAAAAATTTTGTTATTATATAAATAAGAAATACTAAATTTTAAGGAGGAAACAATTATGTTAGATAAAATTAAAGAAGTAATAGTAGATCAATTAGGAGTAGATGAAGATCAAGTAACTTTAGAAGCAAACTTCATTGATGATTTAGGAGCAGATTCATTAGATACTGTTGAATTAATCATGGCATTTGAAGAAGAGTTTGATATTGAAATTCCTGATGCAGATGCAGAAAAAATTAGAACAGTTCAAGATGTAGTAAACTTTGTAGAAGCAGCAAAGTAATATAAAGATATAGATAGGGGAGCTTCTCCCCTATTATTTTTTATAAAAATTATAATTTAGTTTGAAAAACGATCTGTAGATTAAAAATTACAGTTTAGAGATAGTTATTTAAAATTTAAATATTTATGAGGTGAAAAAATGAGAAGAGTAGTAGTTACAGGAATAGGAATGATTACAGCTTTAGGAACAGGTGTAGAAAAAACTTGGTCTAGATTAAAAGCTGGAGAATGTGGAATAAAGAAAATAGAAAGTTTTGATCCTGAAAAAACAGCTGTTAAGATAGCTGGGGAAGTAACGGACTTTAATCCTTTAGATTTTGGAATAGAAAAAAAAGAAGTAAAGAAATTAGCGAGAAATACACAGTTTGCTATAGCTGCTGCAAAGATGGCTTTAGAAGATGCAAAATTTGAAATAACCGATGAAAATGCTACATCTGTAGGAACTATAGTTAGTTCTGGAATAGGTGGGATGGAAATTTTTGAGGCTCAACATAAAGTATTATTAAATAAAGGGAATAGAAGAGTATCACCATTTACTATACCTGGAATGATAGCAAATATGGCTTCAGGAAATGTAGGGATTTATACAGGAGCAAAGGGACCTAATAAATCAATCGTAACTGCATGTGCTGCTGGAACTCATTCAATTGGGGATGCCTTTGAAATGATAAAAAATGGAAGAGTAGATACTATGATAGCAGGTGGAACAGAAGCTTGTATCACAGATTTTGCAATTACAGGATTTGCTAATATGAAAGCATTATCTGGAAGAAATGATGAACCAACTAAAGCATCTAGACCTTTTAATGCTGATAGAGATGGATTTGTAATGGGAGAAGGAGCAGGAATATTAATTTTAGAAGAATTAGAACAAGCAAAAGCTCGTGGAGCTAAAATTTATGCTGAAATTATAGGATATGGAGAAACTTGTGATGCACATCATATTACTTCACCAGGTCCTGGAGGAGAAGGAGCAGCAAGAGCATTTGAAATGGCAATAAAAGAGGGAAATATTGATAAATCTACAGTTGATTATATCAATGCCCATGGAACTTCTACACCAGCTAACGATAAATTAGAAACTATGGCAATAAAGAGTGCTTTAGGAGAATTTGCTAATAATGTAGCCGTATCATCTACAAAGGGAGCTACAGGACATGCATTAGGAGCAGCAGGAGGAATAGAAGGAGCTATTTTAGCTTTAGCAATAGATGAAGGAATTATGCCACCTACAATTAACTATGAAAACCCTGATGAAGAATGTGACTTAGATTATGTTCCAAATGAAGCTAGAAAAAAAGAAATTAGAGTTGGACTTTCATCATCATTAGGATTTGGTGGACATAATGCTGTAATAGCAATGAAAAAATACGAAAATTAGGAGAATATAGTGGAAAAATACTTAGAATTAGAAAAAATTTTAGGTCACTCTTTTAACGATAAATCACTATTAAAACATGCCTTACTTCACAGATCTTATGGAAATGAAAATAAGGAATATAAAAAATTAAGTAATGAAAGACTAGAGCTGCTAGGAGATGCAGTTCTAGATCTTGTAGTTACAGAATATTTATATAAAAATTTTAGAGATTCATCTGAAGGTGACTTAGCAAAATTAAAATCAATGGTAATTAGTGAACCAATTTTAGCTAAAATATCTAGAAAATTAAAATTAGGTGATTATCTTTTTTTGAGTAAAGGAGAAGAAATCACTGGTGGAAGAGATAGATCGTCTATTTTAGGAGATTTATTTGAAGCAGTATTAGGAGCTATATATTTAGATTCAAATATAGAAGTAGCTAGAAAATATGCATTATCTCATTTAGTCTATGAAATAGAACATATTTATGAAAATGAAGATCTTATAGATTTTAAAACAGCACTTCAAGAATTTTGTCAAAGAAAATATAAAGATGTTCCTAAATATAAAATTATGAATGAAGAAGGGCCTGATCATGCTAAATTATTTAGAGTAGATGTATTTATGAATGGAGAAATAGTAGGATCTGGAGAAGGAAAAAATAAAAAAACAGCAGAGCAGAGAGCTGCTAAAGATGCATGTGACAGTTTGGGGATAAAATATGTTGAAACATTATAATATACCTATTTTTATAAGTCATTTTGGTTGTCCACATACTTGTGTTTTTTGCAATCAAGTGAAGATAAATGGAAGGGAAACAGATGTTACAAACTCTGACATAATAGAGATAATAGAAGAATATTTAGAGATTCTACCAAAAAATTCAATAAAAGAGGTAGCTTTTTTTGGTGGAACCTTTACAGGAATAGATAAAAGGATACAAGAACAATATTTAGCTACAGTAAAACCATATATAGAAAAAGGTCTTATAGATGGAATTAGACTTTCTACAAGACCTGATTATATTAACAAAAAAATATTAGATACCCTTCTAAAATATGGGGTAACAACTATAGAATTAGGAGTGCAATCTTTAGATGATAATGTTTTATTACAATCTGAAAGGGGATATAAAGCTAATATAGTAGAAGGTGCTTCTAAATTAATTAAAGATTATGGTTTTAAATTAGGAATACAAGTAATGCCAGGGTTACCTGGATCTACCGATGAGATAGATTTTGAAACGGCTAAAAAAGTAGTAGAGATAAATCCTGATATGGTAAGGGTATATCCGACTTTGGTAATTAATAATACTAAGTTAGAAGAGATGTATTTTAATAAAGATTATAATCCAATGGATATAGAAAAAGCTATAAAAAGAGTGCTACCTATTATAATTTTATTTGAACTTAATAATATAAATATAATTAGGGTAGGATTACAGCCATCAGAAGATTTACAAAAAGATGGGGTAATTAAAGGGGGACCATTTCATCCTGCCTTTAAAGAGCTAATTGAAACAGAAATATATGGAACTTTTTTTAAATTATTAGGATATAAAACTTTTGAAATAATTACCCATGAAAAAAATGTTTCTAAAATAGTTGGAATGAAGAAAAAAAATAAATTAGTCTTTGGTAAAGGGATGACTATAAAAATAGATAATAATTTACCTTTAGAAAAAATTATAG
>QNYN01000084.1 GCA_003973585.1 Fusobacteriota bacterium
CATGAACAACCGAAGGTAATAGAAGAAACACTAAAAAGTAAAATAAATGGCAATAAAGCAATAATAAAAGAAATAACTTTATCCCAAGAAGAGTTAGAAAATATAACAAAAATTCATATGGTAGCCTGTGGAACTTCGTATCATGCTGCTTTAGTTGGGAAATATATAATAGAACAAGAATTAAGGATACCAGTAGAAGTAGAAGTAGCTTCTGAATTTAGATATAAAAATCCGATTATTTCAAAGACAGACTTAGTTATTTTAATTTCTCAGTCTGGGGAAACAGCTGATACTTTAGCAGGACTTAGAGAAGCAAAAAAAAGTGGAGCAAAAGCTATAGGGATAATTAATGTAATGGGAAGTACAATCTCTCGAGAAGCAGATGGAACAATATATACAAATGCAGGATTAGAGATAGGAGTGGCTTCTACAAAAGCATTTGTCTCACAATTAATAGCTCTTTATATTTTAACTCTTTATTTAGGAGAAAAAAAAGGAATATTAGGAACAGAAAAAAGAGAAAATATAATAAAAAATTTAAATAAATTACCAAATATAGTGGAAAAAATACTAGAAAAAGAAAATGAAATAAAAGAAAAATCATTAATTTTTGATGGGGCAATATCAAGTGTGTTTATAGGAAGAAATATTAATGTCCCAATTGCTTATGAAGGAGCATTAAAGTTAAAAGAAATTTCATATATTCATGCTGAAGGTTATCAAGCAGGTGAATTGAAGCATGGCCCTATAGCACTTATTAGTGAAAAATGTCCATTAGTAGCTATAGCTACCAGTGGAGATACCTATGATAAAGTAAAATCAAATATAGAAGAAGTAAAAGCTAGGGGAGGAAAAATACTAACTATAGCAACTGAAGGAGATACTGAAATTAGTAAAATATCAGAAGAAGTTATTTATCTACCAGCAGTAGGAGAGTTATTTTCACCAGTTATAAATGTTATACCATTACAAATATTATCTTATTATACAGCAGTAAATAGAGGTTTAGATGTAGATAAACCGAGGAATTTAGCTAAGTCTGTAACAGTTGAATAGATAAATAACCATAAGGGGGACAAAATGTTAAGAACGAATGTATTTATGGAAATTAATGAATTAGAAAATATAGAAGAAAGAAGTTTAGATTTAAGATCGGAGCTTATTTTTGATCCTGATAATTTAGAGCTATTAAAAGAATTAGGAGCTATATTATGTTTTCAAAAGAAAATAGATGATGCAATTGAAGTTTATAAAAAAGCATTAGAATTAGAACCTGAAAATGCTGAACATTTAGCTTATATGGGATACCTTTATTATGAAAAAGATGATTTTGAAAATGCTATAGAGTATCTTAATAAAGCTTTGGATATGGATCCTGAAGACCCCTTTGTATATTTTTTGTTAGGAAATTCATATTCTAGAATAGGTAGAATAGTAGATGCTATAAGAGTATATGATTTAGCAATATTTTTAGATTTTGATATATATGACGCTCATGTAGAATTTGCCATAAAATATGAGAGAATGGGAAGATATAAAAGGGCATTAAAAGAGTATATAACAGCTTACGAAATAGATCCAAGAGATGATTGTGTAAAGGAGAAGATAGATTATCTTGAGGAGAAAATAAAAGAGTCATAAAAAATTAGAAAGATGATTTTTATAATTTATATAGAAATCATCTTTTTTGATTTTCTAACAAATTAAAAGCTACTTTGTGTTATAATTAAGAGAATAATAAAAAATGAATTAAAATTATTTTTTTGAAATAATTATTGTTAATTATAGGAGGAATAAAGTGGCAAGAGTTCTACTAAAAAAAGGAAAAGAAAGAAAAATACAAAATTTTTATCCAAATGTTTTTAAAGATGAAATAGCACAGATTATGGGAACTATTAAAACAGGCGATATAGTAGATGTATGTAGTGAAGATTTAACATTTGTAGGTCGTGGTTATGTAGTTGAAAATACAAATGCTTTAGTAAGGGTATTAACAACAAAAGATGAAAAAATTGATAAAGGTTTTATTTTAAATAAAATAAAAGTTGCGTATAAAAAAAGAAAACATTTATTAGAAGAAACTAATTGTATAAGGGTATTTTTCTCAGAAGCAGATGGAATACCTGGATTAATAGTAGATAAGTTTGATAAATATTTAGCAGTACAATTTAGAAATTCTGGAGTAGAAGTATTTCGTCAAGAAATAATAAATGCCTTGAAAAAAGTCACAAAGACAAAGGGAATTTATGAAAGAAGTGATGTAGAAAATAGAACTCATGAAGGGGTAGAACAAAAAACAGGAGTTATATATGGAGAAATTCCTGAAAGAATAACTATGGAAGATAATGGTCTTAAATATACTGTAGATATTATAGATGGTCAAAAAACAGGTTTTTTCTTAGACCAAAGAGAATCTAGAAAATTTATAAGACCATATTTAGATAAAGATACAAGATTTTTAGATGTATTTTCATCTAGTGGTGGATTTTCTGTAGCAGCATTAGCTGAAGGGTGTAAAAAAGTTGTAGCAGTAGATAAGAATCCTTATGCTTTAAAATTATGTTTAGAAAATTATGAGTTAAATGAATTTACTAATAAATTTGAAGTTGTAGAAGGTGATGCTTTTTCTATTTTAAAAACTTTATCTAACCGTGGAGAAAAATATGATGTGATTACATTAGACCCTCCTTCATTAATTAAGAAAAAAATTGATATAAAGAGAGGAAGAGATTTTTTCTATAAATTATGTGTAGATAGTTTTAAAATGTTAGAAACAGGAGGGATATTAGGAGTTATAACTTGTGCATATCATATGAGTTTAAACGATCTAATAGAAGTAACTAGAATGGCAGCTTCTAAAAATGGACTATGTCTAGAAGTAATAGGAATAAATTATCAACCAGATGATCATCCTTGGGTTTTGCACATTCCAGAAACATTATATTTAAAAGCTCTTTGGGTAAGAGTAATAGAGAGATAGGAGAATAAAATTATGTATATTGATATTATAGCTAGTATAATACTAGTGTTTGGAATATTATTAGGTTTTAAAAAAGGATTTTTCTTTGAAGTATTATCTTTTTTTGTATTTATATTAAATGTAGTTTGGGCTAAAGAATGGACTCCTACTGTTTTTGCTAGTATACAAAGTAAGACTGGAATAGATAATGAAATATTATATTATTTAACTTATTTAGTGGTATTAGGAGGTCTTTGTTTTGTAACGTCTATAATTTTATCATTTCTAAGAAGAGTAATACCAAAGATATTTACAGGGACATTAGATAGAATATTAGGAAGTATATTAGGAGGATTAAAAGGGATAGTTATAATCATAATCCTTTTAATGTGTTGCAATTTAGTTACAACAAAGGTAAAAGCAGTAGAAAAATATACAAAAGATAGTAAAGTCAATAAATTTTTCTTAGAAAATATAAATAAATTAGAAGAATATTATCCAGAGGCTATAACTGAAAAATTAAAAGAATTAGAGTTAAAAGAAGATATAGAAAGAGAAATCAAAAAGTATATGTAAATAAGGGGTGTTTTATGAAAATAATAGATAAATATTTATTAAGTCAATTAAAAATGCCTGTTTTATTTGGAATAAGTTTATTTACATTTATATTTTTAATAGAATTAATGGTAAAAATGATGGAAAGTATCTTAGTAAAAAGAGTTCCTGCATTAGACATGTTGCATTTACTGACTTACTATATTCCACCTATTTTATCTCAAACAATTCCAATGGGATTTTTTCTAGGTGTAATGATTACATATAATAAATTAACTTCTACCAGTGAAAGTGTAGCTATGGTTTCTATGGGAATGAGTTTAAATAAAATATTAAAAGTACCATTTTATATGTCAGTGGGAATATTTTTTCTTACAATTTTTTTACAGGAAAAAATAATACCTGAATCTTTTATGAGAGCTCAAAGTTTAGCAGTAAAGATTGGAACAGAAACACCTTCATTTCAATTAACTGAAAAAACATTTTTAGAAAATGTAGGAGAATACAGTATTTATATCGATAGATTGAATCCTAAAAATAACCAAGCAGAAGATGTTGTTATATTTCAAAAAGGTAAAAAGGATAATTATCCAAATGTTTTATTATCAGGGAAAACAGTTTGGAAAAATGGTGCTATGATTTTAGAAGATGCTAAATTTTATCAGTTAGATGAAGATGGAAAAGAAAAATTAAGGGGAAGTTTTAAAACACAATCTCATCCACTTGATTCATTAGCTTCAGATTTTGATGTAGAAATAAAAGAAATTGATACTATGTCAGTAAAAATGTTGTTAAAAAATATAAAAAAGTTGAAAGAAAATCATGAAAAACCAGAGACTATTTTACCTTATAGGGTGGAATTACAAAAAAAATTAGCTTCACCATTTTCAGCAGTATTTTTAGGTATATTAGGAGTGTTATTTTCTTTGGGACATCATAGAAGTGGAAAAGGTGTTGGATATGGTTTAAGTATGGTAGTAATATTTCTTTATATAACTTTATTCAATGTAGGAATAGTTTTGTCAAGTAAGGGGACTTTAAATCCAATAATAGGTGTTTGGACTCCAAATATACTTCTCGGAACTTTAACTGGAATAATGTATACAAAAAAATTAAAGGGGGTTTAAATGAAAAAAATTGATAGATATATAACAGTAAAATTTATAAAATCAATTTTCTTAGCTCTCTTTGCCTTTGTAGGAATTTTTGTATTATCTCAAATTTTTAAAGTGATAAATTATATAACTTCAGATAGATTAACAGTTGTAGAAGGGGTTCAGTATATGGCTGCTCAAATACCAGCAATAATAGTGCAGGTAGCTCCCCTTGCGACACTATTAGGTGGATTAATAACGATAAATAAAATGGCAAGTAGTTTAGAAATTATAGCACTAAAAACTTCAGGAATAAGCTTTAGAAGGATAATTTTATTTCCAGTAATTGTGACTTTTATAATGGTAGGAGTTGTTTTTTATGTAAACGATACACTGCAACCTAAAGGAACAAAAACTGCAAGGATATTAAAAAGAAAGAATCAGATAGATGAAGATAAACTTCCTATAGATAAAGAAAATGTATATCTAAGGGGAAATGGAGATTATATCTATCATTTTGATTATATAAATAGAGAAAAAAACATAGCTAAAGGTGTAGAAATCGTAATTTTAAATAAAGAGTTTAATGCTATAAAATCTATAGTTACAGCTAAAACAGCAAAATATAATAAAGATGGAAAATGGGAATTAAAAGATGCAAATGAAAATAAGATAGATGAAAAAAAAGTTGTTTTTCATGAAACTTATATAAATCCAGAATTAGTTGATGAACCAAAATTATTTTTAACTCCTAAATATAGAAAAGAAGAATTATCTTTAAAAGAGTTGAGACATATTTCAGAACTGTTGCGTAAAACAGGTGGAGAATCAAAGGAATTTGAAGTGGAGTTAAATAAAAGAATATCATATCCTTTTGCTTGTGTAATTATGGGATTATTAGGGTTATCCCTTGGAAGTAGGTATGTGAGAGGAGCATCAGCTATAAATATAGCATTGAGTATAGCTTTTGGATATGGGTATTATATAGTACAAGCTAGTTTTGAAGCTGTATCTATGGGAGGAATGTTACCGGTATTATTGGGGTCTTGGATGCCAAATATAATTTTTACAGGTATAGGACTTGTAGCTATGAATAAGGCAGAATATTAATATTTTACGATTAAAAAAAATACAATTTAGGAGATATTAGATGAAAAAAATAGAAGTAAAAATAATAAAAGAAGATGGAGTAACTTTACCTAAATATATGACAGAGGGAGCAGCAGGGATGGATGTGTGTGCTCATATTTCTGAATCAATTACACTAAAAAGTTTAGAAAGAAAATTAGTTCCTACTGGAATAAAAATAGAGATACCTTTTGGATATGAAGTTCAAGTGAGACCTAGAAGTGGGTTAGCAATAAAACATGGAATAACATTAGTAAATTCTCCTGGGACAATAGACTCGGATTATCGTGGTGAAATAGGGATTATTCTTATAAATTTAAGTAATGAAGAGTATACTATAAACCCTAAAGAAAGAATTGGGCAATTAGTTCTTCAAAAAGTGTATAAAATGGAATTTGTAGAAGTAGAAAAATTAGGAGAAAGTAGTAGATCTGTAGGAGGATTTGGGCACACAGGAAAATAGAAAAAATAGGTGGAAATTATGAAAAGCAATAGAGATTTAAGGATTTTAATAAAAAAAATAAAAAAAATGAATTATAGCTTTTTAATTTTTGCACTATTAATA
Source organism: Fusobacteriota bacterium (assembly GCA_003973585.1). The sequence goes on from QNYN01000084.1 coordinate 6,302, forward strand.
GCTATAGTAGGAACTTTTACAGTTTATAGTGCCACTTATACAAAAGGAATGGCATTTTTTAAACGAAATATTATATGGTTTTTAGTAGGATTAATTATTTATTTTTTAGTTTCATTAATAGACTTTAAAATATATAGAAGATATTCGAGAGTAATTTATGGGATAAATGTAGTATCGTTATTAGGAGTATTTGTATTTGGGGTAACTAGATTAGGAGCAAAAAGATGGATTGATATAGGTTTTATGAATGTTCAACCATCAGAATTTTCTAAGATATTTATAGTATTAACTTTTTCTGCATTATTAACAAATAATTATAAAGAAAAATTTAGTGGATTAAAAGATGTAATCATGTCTTTTCTCCATATAGTTCCTATTTTTTTACTTATAATGAAACAACCTGATTTAGGGACATCCCTTACATTATTAGCAGTATTTGGTGTATTAATTTTTGTTCATGGAATAGATAATAGAACTATAGTAATAATGTTAGGAAGTGTAGTAGCTTTTGTACCATTTGCCTACTTTTTTCTTTTAAAAGAATATCAAAAAACGAGAATTTTAACATTTTTAAATCCTGAAAAAGATATTTTAGGAAGTGGATGGAATGTAACCCAATCGATAATAGCTGTTGGTTCTGGAGGATTATTTGGAAAAGGAATACTACAAGGAACCCAGAGTAAATTAAGCTTTTTACCTGAATCTCATACTGACTTTATAGGAGCAGTTTTTTTAGAACAAACAGGTCTATTAGGTGGTGGGATTTTACTAGGATTATATTTTTTCTTAATTTATAATATTGTAAAAGTAGGAGAAAATTCTGATGATGAGTATGGTAGGTTAGTTTGTTATGGGATAGCTGCTATAATATTTTTCCATACAGTGGTAAATATTGGAATGATAATAGGGATAATGCCTGTAACAGGATTACCATTATTATTAATGAGTTATGGAGGTAGTTCTTATATTTTTACTTTTATAATGTTAGGGATAGTTCAAAGTGTAAAAATACATAGTGATAAATATTAAAAACGGGATTGGTTTCTCGTTT
>QNYN01000184.1 GCA_003973585.1 Fusobacteriota bacterium
TTCCCCCCTATTCTTTCTACTAAAGAGGAATCATCTGTACCTATAAATTTATCTTCTTTTGCTTGTTTGTAACTTTCCCATAAAATTTCACTTCTAAAAATTTGAGGTGTTTGTGCAGAAAATAAAGTTTCCCTGTTAGGAGTAGTTTTTATTTTTCTATTTTCACCTATAACTTTGATTGTATCTTTTACAGGAACTCCTACTACTATACCATCTAATTTTGGTTCTGCCATTAATTTATCATAAGACTCTACTATATATCGTTCTTCTATAAAGGGTCTAACTCCATCTTGCACTCCTATTATTGTATTTTTCGGTACTTTTAAGAGAGCATTATAAATAGAATCTTGTCGTTCTTTTCCCCCTGCTACAACTTCTTTTATTTTAGTTATTCCAAATTTTTTACATAATTCTTCTACTTTTAAAATATATTCTTCATTTGTTACAACTATTATTCCTTTTACTTTTTCTACTTTTTCTATCACTTCTAAAGTTTTAATAAAGATAGGTTTTCCTTTTATTTCTAAAAATTGTTTTGGATAATCTAATTCCATTCTTTTCCCAACACCTGCTGCTGCTACAATAAAAAATATTTTCCTCACCTCAAACTAAAGACATTTTATTTTTATTTTAGAGTTACTACTGTACACCCTAATCCACCTTCATTCATATTAGCATCTCTAAACTCTTTTACATATCGTGATTTTTTTAGATATTCTTGTATTCCTTTTCTTAATTGTCCTGTTCCTTTTCCGTGAACCACTTGAACTGTAGAATACCCATTTAAAACAGCACTGTCAAAATAACTTTCTAATTCAATTATTGCTTCATCAACCATTTGTCCCCTTAAATCTATTTTATAAGTTGTAGATTTGATTCCATGACTGTGCATTTTAGTAAATACTTTTTTCTTTTTATCTTTTATTAGTCCAATATCTTCTAAAGGAACTACCATTTTTAATATTCCAGCTTGTACTTGAGCTTGATCTTTATTCATAAATAATCTTAAAATTATAGCATGTTGTTTTAAACTTTTTACAAATACTTTATCTCCAACTCCATAAGAAATTTTTCTAACAACTTTTGGTTTCGTCATTAATTTTTTCTTTCTTTCTTCAACTATAGAACTTCTCATCATATTCAAACTTTTTTGAACATTTAAAAGTTCATCTTTTTTATTATCTTCTTTTTGAATTTTATCAATTAAAGCTTTTGCCTTTGCTTGAATATTTTTCATCATTTCTTCAGATTCTTTATAAGCTTTAGATAAAATTTCTTCTTTTTCTTTTTCTAAACTTCTAACTTTATTAGAATATTCATCTTTTAACTTTTCTACTTCTAATTTTAATTTTTTTACTTCTTCGTTGGATTTTTCAAGTTCTTCCGATTGCTCTTTTATATTAGAAATCATTCCCTCTACTCTTTTATCTTCATCACTTATATAACTTTTAGCTTTTTCTATTATTTCAGGCAATACCCCTATTCTCTTAGCAATAGTTAATGCATTACTTTCACCTGGAACTCCCATTAATAGTCTATATGTAGGAGATAGTGTTTCAGCATTAAATTCCATAGAAGCAGTTTCTATTCCCTCTTCATTATATCCATGAGCTTTTACTTCACTATAATGAGTAGATACCATAGATTTACATTTTTTATCCTTTAAATAATCTATTACAGCCATAGCAAAGGCAGAACCTTCTATTGGGTCTGTACCTGATCCTAATTCATCTAATAATACTAAACTAGCTTTGGTTACATTGGTTAAGATTTTTTGAATATTTTTTAAATGAGCTGAAAAAGAAGATAAATTTTGCTCAATACTTTGTTCATCACCAATATCAGCATAAACACCACTAAAATAACCTATATCTGTTTTTTCGTTTGCAGTTATAGGAATTCCTGATAAGGTCATTACAGTTAGAAGTCCTGCGGTTTTTAAAGCAACTGTTTTTCCACCTGTATTTGGTCCTGTAATTAATAGAGTATTATAGTCTTTCCCTAACTCAAAAGTTAAAGGTACTACTTCTCTCGGATTTATTAATGGATGTCTTCCTTCTATAATTGAAATATATTCCCTTTGATTCAATTTAGGTATTACACATTTATTATCTAAACCATAACTACATTTAGCATTTAAATAATCTAATAATAATATAGATTCACCTACTTCTCTTAATCCATCTAAATTTATTCTTAATTTATCAGTTAATCTAAGCAATATTTTTCTAATCTCTTCCCTTTCTCTAACATCTAATTCCCTTAACTTATTATTTAAAGAAACCACACTTATAGGTTCTATAAATACAGTTTGACCACTAGAAGATCTATCGTGTTCTATTCCTTTAATTTGTCCTTTAAAATCTGTTTTTACAGGAATAACATGTCTTCCATCCCTTATTGTTACTATTTTTTCTTGTATAGCTTTAGAATAAGTTGGATTTGATAATAAGTCATCAAATTTTCTTTTAATATTAGCTTGAATAAGATTTTTACTATATCTAATATCTCTTAAGTCTAGTGATGCAGTATCTTTAATCTCACGATTATTATCTATTACTGCTTCTATTAACTCTTCTATCCCTTTATATGTCGGTACATGTTTAAACCTCATATAAAGTCCTCTATACTTTCCTTCTAACTCCTCAAATTTAGTTTTAACAATTCTAAATATTCTTAAATTTCTAGCAACAAAATATAATTCATCTATATCTAGATAAGTTCCTATAAGACTTGTTTTTTCTAAATAAGACAAAATGTTTTTTATTTCTGAGATTTCTATCCCACCATCATATTTCAACATTTCCATAAAATCTTGTACATTTTCTAACTCTTTTTTTATATCATTTATATCAGACATTGGAAAAGTTTCTATTATTTTTTCTTTTGTCTCTTCTAAGATAGCATACTCACTTATCATTTTTTTTACTTTATCAAATTCTAATACTTTTAAGCTATGTTTATTCATTATTATTACCTCTTTATTTAGCAGACTTTTTTTATTCATATCAATACATTCTATTATATCATAAGAGGTTTTTTTTTTATAGAAAACAATATCTTTAGATTTAAAATTCCTTGCTTTTTAACTTCTTTTGTGATAAAATTTAAGCCGATGTTTTAATAAGAGGAGGTGCAAATAATGAAAAGATGTGAAATCACTGGTAAAGGGATGACTTTTGGACATAACATAACTTTCGCTCATAACATGAACAAAAGAGTATGGAAGCCAAATTTACAAACAGTTAAGGTTGAAATTAACGGTCAACTTACTAAAATCAAAGTTGATGTTAAAACTCTTAGAGCTTTAAAAGCTGCTGATGCTGCAGAAATCAACAGAATTTTAAAGAAAAATGAAGCTACTTTAAGCCCAAGAATCAAGAAAATCTTAGCTAAGTAATTCAAATAAAAAAAGACAGCCATTAAGGATCTGTCTTTTTTTATTGTTTAAATTATAGAATCACGGTACACTCTAATTAAGATATATATACAATTTAAGAAGGAGAAAAGAATGAATTATATAGTTCCTGCTTTATTATTTTCTGGTATCTCTATGTTTTTTAATGGATATACCATTCGATACATAAAACTTTCTAAACTAATTAGAAATCTTCATAAAATCCCAGAAAAAAATTATAATATAGTTGCTCAAATAGAACAATTTAGAAAACGACTAAAATATGTAAAATGGATACAATTTTTCTCTGTTTTATCTTTAATTTTTGCAACTCTATCTATATTTTTTGGATTTTTAGAATTTAATTTTTTATATTATTCTTTTTTTATTTTTTCGTTCATTAACTTTTTAATATCTTTAATTATATCTATATTAGAAATCAAAATATCAACTAAAGCTCTAGATATCTCGTTAAATCATGGAGGTCATAATTTATGGAATTAACCCTTACAACACCAGCACTTATTTTTTCTACAATTTCACTCCTACTTTTAGCTTATACCAGCAGATTTTTAGCTTTAGCTAATTTAATACGAGCATTACACAATCAATCTTATAAAGACACTGAAAAAAGCTCTACTCTAGCTTTACAAATCGAAAATTTAAAATTAAGAGTTAAAATTATAAAAAACATGCAATTAATAGGTATTATTTCTTTATTCTTTTGTGTTTTTTCCATGCTTTTAATTTTTCTAAATCTAATGTTTTTAGCTAAATTTGTATTTGCAGGAAGTCTTATTTTGCTTATGATTTCTCTATCACTTTCTGCTATAGAAATAAATATCTCTGTAAAAGCTTTAAATATAGAATTAAGTAACTGTGTAGGAGATCAATGTAAATTTGTAAAATAAAAATCGAGGAAATCCTCGATTTTTTTAGTTATTTTCTATTATTTTCAACACATCTTCCGCTTTTATATTTTTCATACAATTAAAATGTCCTTTTGGACATTTTTTATCTCCATGTAGTGAACAAGGAGAACATGATTCATCATTATAAACTAGTACTCCGTATTCGTCGTATTCAAACATATTAGGATCTGTAGGTCCAAATATTACATAGGATTTAGTTTTTACTCCACGTCCTATGTGAAACGGCCCTGAATCATTAGTTACCAAAAATTTTGCTTTAGATAACAGAGCTCCACTTTCTTTTAAAGTTAAACTACCTGCTAAATTAAGACATATTTCACCACTTAATTTATTTATTTTTTCACACTGTGCTTTTTCACCTTTACTACCTATTAAAATAATTTGTGTGTTATATTTTTCTTTTATTAATTTAGCTAGTTTTCCAAACCCTTCTACAGTCCATTTTTTAGTATTTTTAGAAGCTCCTGGTGCAAAAACTACATAGTTTTCATATTTTTTTATTTTTTCTTTATCTTTTTCTGTGAAATTAAATTCTAAATCTTCACCACTATACTTAATATCTAAAATTTTAAATGCATTAAAATAATTTTTTATAATAGTATCATCAGCACTATATTTTATTAATTTAAATTTCACTAAAATTGTTTTATATAACGCCCTTTTTACATATCTAAAAGTTTTCACTCCTAATAACTTAGTAAGTGTTATCGATCGTACCTTAGAATGTAAATCAAAAACATAATCATAGTTGTTTTCTTTTAGTTCTTTCGTAAACTTTATCATATTTTTAATTCCATCATGTTTTTCTTTTTCAAAAATTATTAAATTATCTATATTAGGATTTCCTGTTATAGCTTCTTTAAATTTGGCTAAAACCATAAAATCTATTATAATTTTTGGATTTTTTTCTTTTATTTTTTTTAATATAGGAGTTGTCAGGATAACATCACCTATAGAACTTAATCTTATTATTAATATCCTCATCTTCTCCCCCAACCTTGTTTCCTTTCTTTATTTTAGTTAATTATACCACAATAAATATTTAAAATAAAAAAAAGACAAAAAAAAATATCCCTATTAGGATATAAATGTTTTAATATGGCTGGGCTGGCAGGATTCGAACCTGCGCATGACGCAGTCAAAGTGCGTTGCCTTACCGCTTGGCGACAGCCCAACAAATATTATATATGGTGCCGCTTATCGGAGTCGAACCAATCACCTACTGATTACAAGTCAGTTGCTCTACCAGATGAGCTAAAGCGGCATACATATTTTTCTTATAATTTAATGGCGGGAGTGACGAGACTCGAACTCGCGACATCTTGCGTGACAGGCAAGCACTCTAACCAGACTGAGCTACACCCCCATAAATTATAAAGTTTTAATGGTGCTCACAACTGGACTTGAACCAGTGACCCCCTGCTTGTAAGGCAGGTGCTCTCCCAACTGAGCTATGCGAGCTTAATTTGGTAGTCCGTAGGGGAATCGAACCCCTCCCGCTTGAGTGAAAACCAAGAATCCTAACCGATAGACGAACGGACCACGTACAAATTATATATGGTGCCTTGAAATGGATTCGAACCATCGACCGCTCGGGTATGAACCGAGTGCTCTAGCCAACTGAGCTATCAAGGCATTTTTGGTGGAGATAAGCGGGGTCGAACCGCTGACCTCCGCAGTGCAAGTGCGGCGCTCTCCCAACTGAGCTATATCCCCAAAAATGGTACGCCTAAGTGGACTCGAACCACCGACCTCACCCTTATCAGGGGTGCGCTCTAACCAGCTGAGCTATAGGCGTAGATGGTGGTTGGAGAAGGATTTGAACCTTCGAAGGCGGAGCCGGCAGATTTACAGTCTGCTCCCTTTGACCACTCGGGAATCCAACCACACATAAGTGTGTATAAACTATCTAAATGGTGCCTAGGGCGGGACTTGAACCCGCACGTCCACAGAGGACACGGGATTTTAAGTCCCGTGCGTCTACCGATTCCGCCACCCAGGCATAATCATCTAGAATAGTTATTTAATTTTTTATTTCAATTGGTAGTCCGTAGGGGAATCGAACCCCTCCCGCTTGAGTGAAAACCAAGAATCCTAACCGATAGACGAACGGACCACACTTGAAATAAATGGTGGATCTAGCTGGAGTTGAACCAGCGACCACTCGGTTATGAGCCGAGTGCTCTAACCAACTGAGCTATAGATCCATATAATGGTGAACCTGAAGGGATTCGAACCCCTGACCCACGCCTTAGAAGGGCGTTGCTCTATCCAGCTGAGCTACAGATTCATTATATGGTGCGCCACACAGGGTTTGAACCTGTGACAACTCGATTAAAAGTCGAGTGCTCTACCAACTGAGCTAGTGGCGCATGGAGCGGGAAACCAGGTTCGAACTGGCGACATTCAGCTTGGAAGGCTGACGCTCTACCAACTGAGCTATTCCCGCATACATAAATGGTTATAAGTTGTTTGGTGGCGGGAGCAAGATTTGAACTTACGACCTTCGGGTTATGAGCCCGACGAGCTACCAGGCTGCTCTATCCCGCGTTACAACTTATTGTTTTAAATGGTGCCTAGGGCGGGACTTGAACCCGCACGTCCACAGAGGACACGGGATTTTAAGTCCCGTGCGTCTACCGATTCCGCCACCCAGGCATAATCATTTAAAACAAATATTTAATTTTATATCTATGAGTTTCGCTTTCGCGTTTCCCTCACGACAAGAAGAAGTATAACCTATTTCCAAAATTTCGTCAACACTTTTTTTCATTTTTTTTATTTTTTTTTACAAAAATTTAAAAACCCACATTTTTCGCAGTTTTTTATACTTTCAGTAAAGTAATTTTTTTTACTTTCTTCTATTTTTTTCAATAATTCTATTATATATAATTTATTTTTTTTATGCTTTTTTTCATTGTATTCAATTTTAATTTTGCTTTCTGGAAAATTTAATTGAAAATACTCCA
>QNYN01000120.1 GCA_003973585.1 Fusobacteriota bacterium
TGTTGTTTAAAAAATATTTCCCCATATTAACTTTAACATTAAATTCATCACTAGCATCTATCTCTAAAGTTAGTAACCCTGCTAAAGTTTCGATTTTATACTTAGTTCCTTCTAAAAGGTTATTATTATATACATAGTTAGAAAAACATCTAATACCATTCCCACACATAGCACCAATACTTCCATCAGAATTAATAAATATCATCTGACAACTATTTTCTTTTTCAACTAAAACCATCATCCCATCAGCACCTATTCCAGTATGTCTATCACATACTTTTATCGCTACTTCAGGAAATTTTTCTTCTTTTATATTCTTTGCAATTAAATCTTTATAGTTAAAAATTATAAAATCATTTCCTAACCCATGATATTTTTCAAATTTTATCATTTTTTTCTCCCTTATTTTAAATTATTATAATCTATAGTTTTCAATATAATCTTCTATTTTGTCTAAAGCTACCTTTAAAACTTCCACAGGTTTGGTACAAGAAATTCTAAAATATCCTTCTACCCCAAAGGCTATTCCTGGAACAATAGCTACTTGTTTACTTTCTAAAAGATCAAATGCAAAATCTAACGATGAAGGTAAATTTAAATTCTCTAATGATCCAAAAATATAAAAAGTTCCCTTTGGTTGTAAAGTAACTATTCCCATAGAATTTAATCTTTTATACACATATTCACATCTTTTTTTATATTCTGTCGTATAAGAAGATACATCTAAACACTTAGAAAGAGCTATATATCCACCATATTCAGAAACTATAGAAGGAGCAGTGATACTATATTGATGAACTTTTATTAGTTGATCTCTTAGACTTTTAGAAGTCAGGATATAACCTAACCTCCATCCTGTCATAGAATGAGATTTTGAAAATCCATTAATTAATATAACTTTTTCTTTAAGAAAATCATATTTTCCTACAGATACAAAATCATCTTTATCAAAAACAACTTCACTATATATTTCATCAGAAATTATATATATATCTTTATCTTTTAAAAATTCCATAATGTCATCTAGATTTTTTTTAGATAAAATAACTCCTGATGGATTATTAGGATAATTTAGAATAATAGCTTTTGTTTTAGGAGTAATATGTTTTTTTAAAGTTTCTACTGTAAGTTGTAATTTATCAAAAGTCGTATCTATAAATATCAATTTACCACCATTAAAATCTATATTTGGTAAATATCCTGGATAAAATGGTAGGGGAATTAAAACCTCATCTCCTTCATTTAAAATAGTTCTTAAGGTTGTAGAAATAGCTTCTGTAGCTCCTGCTGTAACAATAACTTCATCAGGATTATAATTTGATGAATATTTACTATTATAAAAATCTACTATAGCTTCTCTTAACTCTAAAATTCCTCCTAACATAGGATAACCCATCCTATTGTTTTTCATATATAGAGTTGTTTCTTCTATTATTTTAGAAGGAATCGGTAGATCAGGTTCTCCAACTGTAAGATTTATCACATCTTTATATTTCCTACTTTTCATAGAAATTTGCCTTATAAGAGATATCTCTATATTTTTTACCCTAGGATTTATATTCATTTTGACCCCCAAAAATTTACTTTATAACTCTTAAATCTTCCATAATTTCAGTTTTACTAGCAGTTTTTTCATCTTTATCTTTGATTATTCTAGCAGGATTTCCAGCTACAACAACACCTGCAGGTACATTTTTTGTAACAATTGCTCCTGCTGCTACTACTGCTCCTTTTCCTACTCTAACTCCTTCTAAAATTACTGCATTAGCTCCTACTACTACATCATCTTCTATAATAACAGGATCAGCACTAGGTGGTTCAATTACACCTGCTAAGACAGCTCCTGCACCAATATGACAATTTTCTCCAACTGTAGCTCTTCCACCCATTACTACATTTAAATCAATCATAGTCCCAGCACCAATTTTTGCTCCTATATTTATAACAGCTCCCATCATAATAACAGCATTATTTCCAATTTCTACCATATCTCTAATGACAGCTCCTGGTTCGATTCTAGCATGAATATTTTTTATATCTAACATTGGTATAGCTGAGTTTCTTCTATCATTTTCTATATGATATTCTGTGATTAAATTAGAATTATTTGTTAATATTTCATTAACTTCATCCCATTCACCAAAGATTGTTTTACTGTTTTCACTTCCAAAAACTTTACAGTTTAAAAAATCTATTCCTTCTAATTCTCCATTGATATATACCTTTACTGGAGTAGACTTTGTTGAATTTTTAATATATTGAATTATTTCATGTGCATTGTTTAATTTTGTCATGATCTATTCTCTCCTCTTTATTTATGTTTTTTTATCTTAACTAAAAATATCTTTCATTGTATAAAATCCAGGTTTTTGTTTAGAAAGCCAAGTTGCTCCCTTTATAGCACCATTAACAAAAATCATCTTTGAATGTGCCTCATGTTTTATCTCTATTATTTCGTCTTCACCAGCAAATATAACTGAATGTTCACCAACAATAGTTCCACCACGGACTACATGTACTCCTATTTCTTCTTTTTTTCTTGGGGCTATCCCTTCTCTACCATAAGTTAATTCCCTTTTAGAGCTAAGAGTATCATTTATTTTTTGTAGAAGTGACTGTGCTGTTCCACTAGGAGCATCAATTTTTTTATTGTGATGTTTTTCAATTAATTCAATATCCCAATTTTCTAAAGATGAAACTAAAGTTTCTAATAACTCTGTAATCAAATTTATCCCAAGAGAAGTATTTGTGGCTTTTAAAATAGCCACTTGTTCAGTTGCTTTTTCTATATTTAATATTTGTTCTTCACTATGTCCTGTAGTAGCAATTAATGTAGGAACTTTTTTTTCTACTATCCATGGAAGAATTTTATCTACATTACTATAATGAGAAAAATCTATCAAAACATCTGGAATAACAGTTAAATCTTCTAACTTTTCAACTATTCTAGAATCTTTTTCAAAATCAGTAGGATTAATTATTCCAACTAAGTTTAGAGTTTCACTCTCATCGATGGTCTTAGCTAAAAGCTTTCCCATTTGTCCCCATCCGTATACTGCTATATTCAAAATATTGCCTCCTTTTAGATTAACTTTAATTTTTCCATCTCTTCTTTTAAAACCTCTACATATTCAGGTGTCATCTCCCATAAAGGTGATCTTAACCCTCCTACTTCCATATTCATAAGGTTCATTGCTGTCTTTACTGGTATTGGATTAGTATCTAAAAATAAAGAATTAACAAGTGAATTTAAAGAAAGTTGAAGTTCTCTAGATTTAACTATATCTCCTTCTAAATAAGACATAACAATATCATGAGTTTCATTTGGCATAACATTAGCTAATACAGATATAACTCCTACCCCTCCTAAAGATAAAACAGGTACTATAATATCATCATTACCAGAGTAGATAGCGAAATCACTACCACATACCCTTGCTACTTCAGCTAAATAAGAGATATCACCACTAGCTTCTTTTAGCCCTACTATATTCTTATGATTACTTAATTCTTTTACAACATCTGCTGGAATATTCATTCCTGTTCTTCCAGGAACATTATATAAAATAATAGGAATATTTACTTTATCAGCAATAGATAGATAATAATTTATTAACCCTTGTCTATTTGTTTTATTATAATAAGGAGTAACTATTAATAATCCATCTGCTCCTGCTCTTTCACATTCAAGGCTTAATTTAATTCCATGAACTGTATCATTACTTCCACTTCCTGCTATTACTGGTATCCTACCTTTAGCTATTTCAACACTTCTTCTAACTAATTCTATATGTTCTTCATCTGGAAGAGTTGATGCTTCACCTGTAGTTCCTGCAACAATTAAAGCATCGGTATTATTTGCTATATGCCATTCTATTAATTCTTCTAATTTTGCATAATTGATGCTCATATCTTCATTAAATGGAGTAATAAGAGCTACCCCTGATCCTTTAAATATTCCCATGACTTCACCCCTTTTTATTTAATAATTTTATCTTTCTATTAATAATTCTGCTATTTGTACTGTATTTGTAGCAGCTCCCTTTCTAATATTATCTGCTACAGTCCATAAATTTATCCCACTTTTTACACTGAAGTCTCTTCTGATTCTACCAACAAATACTTCATCAAATCCACTTGCATTTATAGGCATTGGATAGATATTGTTTTTTACATCATCTTGTAAAACAATTCCTTTTGCATTTTTAAGAGCTTCTCTTAATTCTTCTAAATCAAACTCTTTTTCAAATTCTAAATTAACAGATACAGAATGTCCATTTTCTACTGGAACTCTTACACATGTAGAAGTCATAGGTAATTCTGGTCTATCTAAAATTTTTCTAGTTTCATTTATCATCTTTAATTCTTCCTTTGTATAACCACTTTCTGTAAATTCGTCTATATGAGGAAGACAATTGAACGCTATTGGATAAGGATAATTCGTAGGAGCTTCTCCTTTTATACCTTCTTTTAAATCTCTTACTCCTGCCACTCCTGAACCTGATACTGCTTGATATGTCGAATAAACAACTCTCTTTATTTTATAAAGATCATCTAATACTTTTAAAGGCCCAACTACTTGAATAGTAGAACAATTTGGATTAGCAATAAGTTTATTTGTTTTGGCTGCTTCTGGGTTAACTTCAGGTACAACTAAAGGAATTGTAGGATCCATTCTCCAAGCACTACTATTATCTATAACTGTTATTCCTTTTGCTACAGCTATTGGAGCCATTTTTTTACTAATCCCTCCCCCTGCAGAAAATAAAGCTATGTCTATATCTTTATCGAAAGATTCTGGTGTAAGTTCTTCTACTACATATGTTTTCCCTTTAAAATTAATTTCTTTTCCTTTTGATCTAGAAGATGCTAAAAGATAAAGATTTTCTATAGGAAACTCTCTTTCCTCTAATACTTTTAAAAAAGTTCTCCCTACCATTCCAGTAGCACCTACGATAGCAACATTATATTTTTTCATGATTTCCTCCTGAGTATTTTTTTTATTTTTTATAAATTAAATTCTTTAGCTAATTTTTCTATAGCTATTTTTTTATTTTCCTTTGATATCGTACATGAAATACTAATTTCCGAAGTTGTTATATGATAAAAAGGTATTTTATTATTAGCTAAAGTATTAAATACCTTAGCAGCAACTCCTGAATGAGTAACCATCCCTATTCCAACTAAAGATATCATTATTAAATCATCCTTTACTTCTATTGAGATTTCTTTATTTTTTTCACTTAATTCTTCTACTGCTTTTTGTAATAATGATTTTTCTCTTTTAAAACAACTAAAAGAAAGATCTAAATTACCTAAAGGTGTTATATTTTGACTTATCATATCGATGTTTAACTCATATTTTCCTAAAGTATTAAATATCTCTGCTACTAAACTTTCTGAATATGGTAATTGTTGTATATTTACCATTAAAATATCTTCATTTAATGTAATTCCAGTAATAGGCTTATCTTCCATAATTTCACTTTGATTTAATATTAAAGTTCCATCTTGTTCCCTTAAAGTTTCTCCTACATAAATAGGAACATTATATTTTTTACCTAACTCTACAGCTCTTGTTTCCATAACTCCTGCTCCTAAATTTGCCATTTCCATCATCTCCTCATAAGATATATTTTTTATTTTTTTAGCATTTGGATATACCCTAGGATCTATACTATAAATTCCATCTACATCTGTATATATCTCACATTTAGCTCCTAAACTAGCTGCTAATGCCACTGCACTTGTATCTGATCCACCTCTACCAAGTGTTGTTATCTCACCTTTTTCGTTTATTCCTTGAAATCCTGCTACAATAACTATTTCTCCAGAATCTAAATGAGATTTTATTATTTTTGAACCTATACTTTTAATTCTACTTTTGGTATGGTGTCCTACAGTAACTATCCCTGCTTGATAACCTGTAAGAGATATGGCATTTTTCCCTAATTCATTTAAAGCCATAGATAACAAGGCTACTGTTTGTTGCTCTCCTGTTGCCATAAGACTATCTAATTCCCTTATATCTGGTGTTTTAGATATTTTATTAGCCATTTCTATTAATTTATTTGTAGTTTTACCCATAGCAGAAGCAACTACAACTATTTTATTTCCTCTATCACTTAATTTTGAAATATGAGAAGCAATTTTTTTTATTTTATCTATATCAGATACTGAACTTCCTCCATATTTATGCACTATTATCATTGTTTCCTCCTAAAAAAAAAATTCTCCAGTAGTGTGTACTACTGAAGAATAAATTTATATCTAATATAAATAAAGATAAAATAATATATAACTTCAAATAGCACACCATTATCTAAAAACTGATAATGACAGTTATATGGATCTTATCCATATCCCCAACATAAACTTTTGCACAGTTTATATTTCGGCAAATATCCCTTTCAAAATAGATCTTAGAATGCCTTCTCCCTATTTTTACTATTTATATTTGCAACCTCTATTTTTATGATTTTTTGTAGTATAGCACATAAAAGAAGAATGCGTCAAGTTATTGAAAACTTAAAATAAATATGATAAACTTATTAAGTTATATAATAGTAATTTAAATAATTGGAGGTAACAAAATGGCAGGACATAGTAAATGGTCGAATATAAAGCATAGAAAAGGAGCTCAAGATAAAAAAAGAGCTCAGTTATTTACTAAATTAGCAAAAGAAGTTACAATAGCTGCAAAAGAAGGGGGAAAAGATGTAAACTTTAACCCTAGATTAAGACTAGCATTAGAAAAGGCAAAAAAACAAAGTATGCCAAAAGATAATATCGATAGAGCTATCAAAAAAGGAACTGGAGAACTAGCTGGTGTAGAATATGTTGAAATCAGATATGAAGGATATGGTCCTGGTGGAACTGCATTTATTGTTGATGTAGTTACAGATAATAAAAATAGATCTGCATCTTCTGTAAGATCAAATTTTGCTAAAAATGGTGGGAATTTAGGAGCAGACGGAGCAGTAGCTTGGGATTTTGAGAAAAAAGGACAAATTATAGTTAAATCTGAAGGGATAGATTTAGATGAATTTATGTTAGAAGTTCTTGATATGGGAGCTGAAGATGTAATTGAAAATGATGAAGTTTTAGAAATTTTAACTGATCCTACAGAATTACAACAAGTTGATTCTGCTTTAAAAGA